>JBDNFJ010000311.1:0-2885 GCA_041689895.1 Gracilimonas sp.
AGAAATAGCCAAAGAAATAAAGGCTTGGCAAAACCATCGCAACAATAAAAACAGTAAAATAAACTGGCAGTTTACCACGAAGGAATCAAGGGTGAAACTCAAGCGTCTATATCCGTCAATTTACGATTAACATAACACTAGTGAAGCTAGCCTGAAAAAATTCATCACCGACTATTCCGATTCTTTAATTGAAAATTTCGATAATCTTGCGGGAAAGGAAGAGTGGTCGGTAAAAATTTACTGCGACCGAAAAGTATTGTGCGAACAAATTGACGAATTGAGCAAGGAAGCAGCTGCGCTGGAAAAACAGATTATGGCTAGTTCGCCAGGGAAAGCATTTCTATTAAAAAAGAAAAAAACAGAACTGATTGAAAATGAAATGGACAGGCTTTGTAAAAAATACGGGCAGGAATATTACGATGAATTTAAAATTCTGAGCGAAGCAACCTACCTTAATAATCTGCTTCCAAAAGATTATGAGGGAAGAGAAGATTCAATGATCCTTAATGCTTCCTTTCTTATAAGCAAAAATAAATTAGCTGAATTTAAAAATACTGTTGACGTGCTGAAAAAGAAGGATGAAAATTCCGGGTTTTTTATTGAAGCAACTGGTCCCTGGCCTCCATTTAGTTTTATTTCCATCAAAAAAAAATAGTAATGCACGATAATATAATTGACCGTTCAAAAGATATTACTATCCTGGAGTTGCTTGACAGAGGGTACTGAACAAAGGAGTTATCCTTACCGGAGATATTGTAATTTCAGTGGCCGATATCGAACTGGTTTATAACAATGCAAATCGAGCGGACGGGTAGTCGGTAAGTTATTTAACATCAATCTGTTAGCCCCGACGCTCATTTGCCAGACCATTAGGCACACAGCCAAAACCTTTCAGCGTTATGATAATTGCTATGGGTTCCCTAAATTGTATTTAAATATTCTATAATCCATTTTAGGCATGATTACTAAAGAAAAAGTAAAACAAGAAATTGATCGGCTTTCTGAAGTGGAATTGGAGAAAGTGTATCTTTATCTCTCTTCCCTGCCCAAAAGTCCCAAAGAAAAAAGCCGTATTTCTTCTCATAAACTTAACGGAAAGCTGGATAATAAAAATCTCCGTTCTATCGCTTATGAGTAAACTTCTTGTTGACACCAATATCCTGATTTACGGAATAGATGAGGATTCTAAGTTTTTCGGGCAATCCCGCCATATTTTAGATCACTTGGATTATCAACTTGTAACAACATCTAAGAATCTGGTCGAATTTTTAACGGTTGTTACTAGAGCTTCCGGCTATGGGTTAAAAACAGATCGTGCGTTGGAGATTTTAGACGAAATTATTCAAGGCGTACAAATTATTTATCCCAGCCAAGATTCGTTAGCTATTCTACTGGAACTTGCAAGACGCTACGAGCCGAGTGGTCTTAAAATTCATGACTATGAAATTATTAGCATCGGATTAGCTGCAGGAGTCTATGATGTAGCCACATTCAACAAAAAGGATTTTCAAACGGTAAATGAAATTACATTGCTCGATTTATAAATGGTCGGGCTATTGACCTAACACCTTTTATAAGGACATTGTCAAGTAGAAACCATTTTTTCAGGGCTCGGTTTGAGCCTTTTTTATTTTTTTAGTTGGTCCATGCTTCTCGTGGTTGGCTGCTTTATGTTGATCGTTGCTGCCGGTGCCCTTTTTTCTATCAAAACGGACGGCCTCAATGGCGCCTCTCGCCTTTGCGGGCTTGTCTCAACCTGTAGTTGAGTTGTGCTGCGTTTCCGCAGCGCTATCCCAGATATTCAATAGGCACACCGGCCGGTTTCCCAATCAATGCGCACGGGTTTGGGTATCCCAGTTAGGCTACGGGCTTGCCGGCCGGGGCCACTGAGGGGTTTTGGCCCGCGTGGGCCGCCCCTTGAAGCCTTGGTAGGGTTGATCGTAATAGAGCATGTGCCAGACGATCTTGGCCAGTTCCTTGGCCACTATTGCCCGGGCAATACGCTTGCCCGAGCGATGCGTCTTTTTGTTGTAAAAGGCTTTGACCACCGGATACCATTGCACCGCCCGAACGGCCGCTTCGGTGTAGATGGCCTTCAGGTAGCGGTTGCCCTGCTTGCTGCTGCGGTGGCGGGATTTTCCGCCGGAGTTCGCCGCCCCCGGCACCAGCCGGCAGTAGCTGAAATATTGTTTGGCGCAAGGAAACCGCCGCATATCATCCGTTTCGGTCAGGATCGTATAGGCCCCGATCACGCCAATACCGGGGACTTCCCGCAGGTGTTGGACCTGCTCGTCAGGTACCAATCGCTGGTGCAGCCAGCTTTCCAGATCGGTAATTTGCTTATTTAATAAACGAATATGATCCAGCCGGCTTTCTCAGCCAAGCTGTGGACCTGTACCCGCGCGGCCGTGCGCCGCACCACCAACCGCAGCCGCGAGCGCATCACTTCGCGTAGCTGATCGCCTTGAGCTGTAAGGCATGGGCGGATAAGCTCTATGCCCATCCCCGCCAGCACATCCGACAGCCAGTACCAACTGCCGGTCGATTCAACGACCGCCTTGTGAGGCTGGCCAAATTCATGAAAATAGGCAACAACTTGGCTTTTACGGCATCCAAGCTTACGTTGGGCTACCAATTCCCCATTGCTATCAATCGTGGTTATCACCATATTGGTTTTATGTAGATATATTCCTGAGTAGATCATCGGACCCTCCGAATTGTTAAGTTTGTGTTGAGCTATAATCTACTTATATTAAGTCTATTTTTTATTTACACAAAAAGATACGATCTTCCCTAAACCGCAATATAACCAGCATCCCATGGGAAGACCCGTTAAAGAAGTTAAAGGATATACCTCTGAGCAAATTAAGGGGCTTATAGATAGC
>JBDNFJ010000312.1:0-4294 GCA_041689895.1 Gracilimonas sp.
GATTTCTCCATGATGTTGGCATTAAAAGTAGGGGAAGGAGAACGGGAGCAGCTTGGCCTCGAGCCGTTTGAATATATTCTTACGCCTTATGATGTGCAGTTCTGGAAAGAAGAGGATAAAAAAAAAGTTAGTGTAAGCTATCAATTCTCGAAAAAAACACCTGTTTTTGTAGTCACATACGAGCTCACTAATAAATCCAAAAAGCAGCAAGATTTTGTGCTTTATACGGATATTGAAGCCAGCTTAAAAACCAGTCATACCTATGCTATAAAAGATAAAGCGTGGAGTAAATTTCGGGAGAATGGCTCCTCCCTTTTTCTGAATTTTGAAGATGCAGAAACTCAAAATGCTCAACTTTTCGCGGTAAACGCAGGCCTTCAACCTACAGCTTATAGTGGAGTCAGCTCGCTGGATAGCCTGCCAGCGCCAAAGGATTGGTGGAAGTCAATTAATTGGGAATTTGATCATCAAACAGTGACAAAAGAGCATCCCAAAACCCCGGCATTCCGATATACGTATAAAGAGCGTCTTGAACCGGGGCAGTCTATGAAAGTGGTACAAATTATAGGTGCGGTAAAACAGGGTGAAGCGTACAAAATGGCCAAAGATATTCGAACATCCTACCCTCAGGAAGTTCAGCAATACGAAAGGGATATACTTTCAACAATGCAGAAAAAAGTATTTGTGACGGGCGACTCGGTATTAGATCATTCCGTATTATGGTCGCACGGAATTCTTCAGGCTAATAAGCATTATATCGATGGTAGTATTCAACCCATGCCATGTCCGGCGGAGTATAATTTTTACTTCACACATGATGTACTTCTTACTGACTTAGCTGCAGTTAATTTCGATTTACCAAGGGTTAAACAAGATCTTGAATTCATTATTCAGCATGCGGATTCTAACAAAGTAATTCCCCACGCATATTATTGGAAAGATTTAGATTATAGGACTGAAATTGCCGTACCTGATAACTGGAATCATTTTTGGTTTGTAATAGTAGCAGGAACGTACCTTCGTCATTCCCGGGATGAAGCATTTGCACAACAGATTTATCCGTATGTGGCAAAAAGTGTATCTCAGTTTCTGCAAAACGAGAAGAATCATATTATCTATTCCTATCGTCCGGATTGGTGGGATATTGGACAAAATTTTGGTCCGCGTTCTTATACTACCATTTTGGCAGCCAAAGCACTGCGAGAGTTTGCGTTTATATCTGCCGTGCTGGATAAAAAGGCATCCGATGTTGAGCATTGGGAACAAAAAGCGGATGAATTGCAGAAGGGCTTAAATCAAAGACTATGGAGTGAAAAGCAAAATTATCTCATCAATTATTTTGAAGATGGAAGCTTGGATGAGCACTACTATATCGGATCGTTGTTAGGCAGCCATTACCATTTATTGAATGAAGAGCGCACAGCAAAATTAGTGGCCACAGCAAGACAGAAAATTGTAGATCCAAAAATCGGTGTTTATACCGTATATCCTATGGATTTTCAAGATATGATTGGTTACCTGAAGCTTAATGGGAACGAAGCCGGTGACCCATATTATTACATCAACGGTGGAATTTGGCCTCACGGTAATGCTTGGTATGCGTTGGCATTAATGGAGGCTGGTAAAAACGAAGAAGCACTACAGTTTATACGAAATATAATGACGGTGAAAGGCGTGATGGATAGCCCAAATGGGCAGCCGGCTATGTATGAATACCGAGTGAGTAAAAAAAGTGATCCGTCGGTATATGGAAAAATTGATAAACCCCAATTTACATGGGCAGCCGGATGGTATTTGTACAGTTTGTATAATGTTTACGGAGTGAAAGAAAGTCCATGGAATATCCGCTTCGAGCCTTATTTACCGGAAACACAAAACAAGGTGAGCTTTGTGCTAACAAACAGCGGAAGAGAATTTAATGTATTTATTTCGGGTGAAGGAGAAGAGGTTCAGAGTATATTTTTTGATGGAGAGAAACAACATTCAACCGTGCTTCCATATCGTTTTAATATGAAGGTCAACCAAATTGAGATTAAGAAGGGGAAACTGAGGGAGCCACTTCTCACAAATTTGAATGCAGTTTTGCAAAATGTAGCCTATAACCAAGAGACCGCGCAACTGATCATTAATTCCAAAAGTTTTGCCCACCATCAGGTGACCGCCCAAATTAAAACTCCTAAATCCGTGAGAGAGGTTGCCGTTAATGGGAATAGTGATATACAATGGAAGGTGGAGAAAAAATCTGGGTATGATCTTCTTTCCATTACATTCAAGCAATCAAAAACGGGCGACCAGTTAGCGATTACATTCGAGAAGTAAGAGAAGCTCTGGTTTTGAAAACCCTTCTATCAGGCAGAAATAAAAAAAGCCACTTTAAGAAGCGGCTTTTTCCAAAAATAAAGTGATAAAAAAAATCAGGCTTCGTTTTTTTTATCTTGGATTTCAAGACGGATTTCCTGAGCCAATTTTTTTAATTCTTGAAGGCCTTTACGTGCACGAGTACCCGCAGCTTTATTTCCTTTATCGTAGAATTTTTCCATTTCTTCTGTTGTTTCTTCTACGAGATTTTTGATTTCTTCAACTCTACTCATTATGTAGCTCCGTTAAATTATTGTTAGTTAAAATTTTCTGTTTTCAGAAAGTGCGTTGAAGCTATTCAATCGGGCTTATTGAATCAACTAAAAATTTCACTTTTATCAATAAAAAGCCTCTTTTTTTCAATTTTTATGTGATTTTGGTCACTTTTTTGAGTTTTGGCCAGTTCAATAAGTCGGTTGCGGTGGTTATTTTCACCGGTTGCCCAAAATTTTGGAACTCTTCCGGCAGTGATTTTTCCCTAAATGAGGGCGGAAGTTCGTTCCAACTCAGGTGCTTTTCGGAATTAGATATGAGAAATTCATCTTTTTCACTTTTTGAAAAGAGTAAAATCTCTGCTTCTTCAAATTCATTGGATAACATTTTCACGAAGTCGGGAAGGGGTAGAAATGTGGCCTCATCATTTTCTTGCACCAGGCAAGAAAGCAGCAAATTAGGAACTTCGTGCAGCTGGTTAAAGGAGTCTATATCAAAAGTCAGCTGTTCTCCTACTTTCCTAACCAATCCCTTTTGAAATGCGTGAAGACCAATGGTAGCTACGCCTTGGTCCGCGAATAAACCAATAAGCCTTTTGCTTAAATCTTTGATAGCTCTCAGGCGGGCATCTTCCCGCATCATTCCTGTTTGAATGAGTCGGTCGGTGTACGGACTGTCTCCATGAACTACCAATCCTTTACGGTCTCCCAGTTTGGCTAATGAGCTTGCAAAGGAAGTGAGAAATACGGAGTTCTCCAGATGTTCATGATCCAGAACGGCAATAAAACTAATAGGCATAAATTATGATTGGTTACGATATGGCACTAAAAGAAGGCTTTTAGAAATCATGATTAACATACAGGGCTATTTGTTCAGGGCTTCCGATTTAAAGCTGAAGGGAAGCAGGTCCACAGAAAGATGTTCGGATAAAGTTCCATCCGAGTGGTGTAATTTGATGGTGTGATAGGGGAGCAATTCTGCTATCACCTGTCGGCAGGCGCCACAGGGGCTGCTTACTTCTCCTTTTCTGGTATGTACCGCCAGGGTATCAAATTTCTGAATTCCTGCGGCAATGGCTTTTGCAAGCGCTACACGTTCTGCACAAATGCCTTCACTCCATTCACTCACCTCAATATTAACGCCTTCAAAATAGCCGTCTTTAAAAAATAATAGGGCGGAAACGGGGAAGTCGGAATTTGGGGTGATGGCAGCATCCAGTAATGTTTCAAGCCTTTCAAGCTCATCGAAATTTGATGCGGGCTTGCAGCTTAAATCCTCCAGCTTATCTATGGGAGGGGTATTGGTTTCGACGATTTGTGCATCAAATTCATTACTCCAGAAATGAAGCTGGTCTAAGTTGGAATGCGGCACATACAGTTTTGCAGGCACTTCACCTTCACTTAAACAAATGGCACAAGCAGCCTGAACCGCCGGAATAGTTAATGGATAAGAGATATTCTCTATGCGTACGCCACCGTAAAAAAGTCCGTTTGTGCTTTCTACAATGCAAGCTTCGGCCTGTTTTGAATAAGGGACATACGCATGATTAAGTAGTAACTTCCAACTCATATTAATTTGTTATTGCTGAGAAAGCTGCATCTGCAACTTTAGCTCTGATTTCACCAATTCTTTTTCCAAAAGAACGATGGGGGAATGTACGATTTGTTAGCAGTATAACTGCCATATTCTTGTCGGGATCTATCCAAATGCTGGTTCCGGTAAA
>JBDNFJ010000313.1:0-3959 GCA_041689895.1 Gracilimonas sp.
AATATTTGTCATACCGAGATAGATATTCATAATCCCAGCAAACAGCACAAAACATCCGGGTTTTTGCCGGAAGAACGAGAATGGGTAACGGCCTTTTTGAATGCCGGTTACGAAGATGTATTCCGTGAACTTCACCCCAACCAAACGGATTTATACAGCTGGTGGAGTTACCGGGCGGCATCAAAAGAGAGAAATAAAGGTTGGAGAATTGATTATCATTTAGCAACCCCTGAATTAGCAAAACGCGCAAAGTCGGCAGAAATAGAAAAAAAGTGGGATATCTCAGATCATGCCCCCGTAAGTATTTCGTATGATATTTGAACGTGCTATTTAGGTTGAGTGTTAATTACTGATACACAAAGTAATTGTCATGGGAACACACTATAACGGATCGGAAGAGGATAAAAAAACGCTCAACGCATTTATAAAGTTGATGCGTGCCAGTGAAAGTATCAATGGCCGGTTGTCTAGACATTTATCGGATGCTAATCTCACGCTAAGTCAGTTTGGAACGCTGGAAGCGCTCTTACATTTAGGGCCACTTAATCAGCGCGAATTGGGGCAGAAGCTGCTAAAAAGTGGTGGAAATATCACCATGGTGATTGATAATTTGCAGAAAAGCGGGATGGTTAAAAAAGAAACGGATCCCAGTGATCGCCGTGCCGTAATCATCAGCCTGACTGACAAAGGTCGAAAATATATTGAAGATTATTTTCCTCGACATCTCGACAAAATTAAAGAAGAATTCGCGGTGTTAAGCAACAAGGAAAAAGATCAGTTAGCCACTCTTTGTAAGAAATTAGGCGTTAAGTTTAAGTGAGCTAAAGCTTATTTATTTCTGAATGTTCTACGAAAAAATCCCTCCCATTTTATACCGGTGACCGCAATTATTTAATAAGAGTCAAGGATTTGGTATCCATAAAATCACCGGCTTTAATGCGGTAATAATAGACGCCACTGGCAAGCGAGGAGGCGTCAAAAGTCACCCGATGCGATCCCGATGTTTTAATTTCATCGACCAAGGTGGCTACTTTTCCCCCTAAAATATTATACACAATTAGAGACACGCTCATTTTTCTTGGGAGAGCATATTGTATAGTAGTGGTGGGATTAAACGGATTGGGATAGTTTTGGGCAAGCGAAAAGGTTTGTGGCTTGTTCGTAGGCTCTGTTCCACTGATGCTATCAGAACGATATTGTAAACGAATAGCATCGGCACGTAACACCCGGTTTGAAGTTTGAGACTCAATATTTCTAATGGTGACCGATAAAGTGTCACCTACCTCGAACGACCAGTTACCAATCAGCCTCCAAGTTCCGCTTTTGTTATTTTGATTGAGCGTTACGGATCCACGCAGCTTCCCATTTTGAGCAATAGCATATTCGGCTTTTTTTGAGGAATTAACGGTTGTTGGTACAATAATAGAAATTAGATACGGCGCCGTTTCCTCTATGATATGCTTGAATGTAGCCGAAGCCTTTTTATTAAATCCAATATATCGGCTGGTTTTCCCGAAAGCCTGCGTTACACTGGTTTTCCAATTACCAATTTCTGAATACTGATCGCTTTCGTCGTCTATAATGGCATCAGGCACATTCATACCAATCAGAGAAACGCGGAAGGCGTCGGATCGAAGCACCTTGCTGGGCTGATCCTTGTCGGCTGCTTTTACAAGAATCTGAATTTCATCTCCAGCTTCAAGGTAAATTAAATCCAGAGAAACCCAGTTTCCGCTCCCTTCATTTTGATTGATGGGATATTGTTCAAAAACTTTCCCATTAATGGAAACTTGGTAATTGGCTCGGTCTGCTGAATTTGTGGCCGCCGGAACAATGTAAGCCACATCATAATATCCGGCTTTTTGAACATGGGTAGTAAAAGTAACGGACGGGTTATTACTTCCCTGAAAAAAAGCATACCGGCTGCTGGCTCCATAAATTTGTGTAGAACTGGTCCTCCAGTCTCCGGATTCTTCATATCCTACTTTATCATCGTTATCCACCACTTTAAAGTAATTTCGAAATTCTACCCGAAACTCTTTTTTTATTGAAGGATGAATAGGATCGTTACTGATAAATAACAGACTGTCCTCAACGAAACGCGCCTTTTCAGAATAGAAATTTAATGGAACCATTTTTGTGGCATGCGCCGGAATAGTAAATGGAAAAGTAGTAGAAGAGGTGATATATCCTGAAGAAGATGTGATATTTTGAACCTCAAGCGGCTGCGTGCCACGGTTCACTACTGGTATTTTAATTTCGGTTTCTTGATTATAAACCAGTGCCCGGAAATCATAAGGCCCAATGGGTAGATGTAGTTCTCGTTCTTTAACTAAAGGAGAAAATTTAATTACATCGGCCGCAAATACCTTAGGGGTATCCGAAGAATTTTTTGCCGTTAATTCTACCCGGATTTGGTCGTTTTCAGCAGGTTCCACCAAATCGATATAAAGCCAGACATTGGGTTGAGGATCTGTAAAATCGGTTTGGCTAAATAATTGTCTATTCAAATAAATAGTAGCCGAAAAATGTGAAACCGGAATTTTCACATCCGGTATGCGAAAATAGGCTTGTTGGGGATCGGCAGAAGGGGCGGTAGTTTCCCAAATAATGGTTGCGGAATCCTGAGGCTGGAGCGTAGCCTGACGAAAATCCTGTCCCCAGATGTTAGCCACATTGGAGAAAATCTGTGTTTGCCAGTTTCCCGATTTTTCAGAATAGCCGATGTCTTCATTGTCCACGTATATGTCGTCGGGGAGAATGTTGAACAATTTTTTGGTGAGATTGCCCACGGTGTCGGTTACGGCAACGCCCCATTTGGCTAATTGTGAGGTGTTTAAAGGCGCTGAGGTTTTCCATTTTAATGTGCCGACTTTTTGCATCGGTACAATGGAATGCTCCTCGTATATATTTTTAACCGCAAGAAAAGGCACTTCCTGAAATAGAGGCTCATCAGAAGAAATTTCAACATCAAAGCCATCTGCGTTTGGGATGGTATTAATGGTAAGCTGAGGCGCGGTAGTATCTTGTGCGCCAATATAATCCTGCATGGCTTCAATGCCCGTAGAAAATTGGAAAGGAACGTCCGGATATTCGGCCGCAATGGAATAGAGAAGGTCGAGGCTCTGCTCCAGATTCTGTGTGAATTCTGACACAGCTAAATGTCCCCAAATGCAAGCAACTTGTGGAATGCCCTGTTGTGCTTGTTCAAATATTTTACGCACATCCTCTTCTCTTAAGCTCAATAAAGAGCGGGAGCGCGTGTTCCACCCCTTTGAGCCACTGCCCACTTGGTAATCATTCTCACTTGGACGAAAGGGAACAAAATCCATGGTTGCATGCCCCCAATCAATAAGATTATCAATAGGCTCTACGGTGGGATTAGTGTGAACCGGAGAATTATTATGAAAACTGAATGGAATCCATTTATTTAGGTGCTGCTGCCAGGCATTATCCATGTAGTGCCAGCCACTGCGAAATGAAACTGGAAACATATTTTCTTCCAGCAAGTGTTCTGCCAAGGTGATATCAAAATCCTCCTGCACGTTTCTGAAATCATCGGTTTGGTTCCAGTAAAACCGACCATCACCATTTACATCCGACCATTCCCAGGTGTGGTAGTGAAAGGTCATTTCATCCCCAAGCTCTTTAATGGCTTCACTTCGATATTTTTGCATCAGATAGATAGACATGGTGCTTCCAAAAGGCACATTGGTATTTTCAGCAAATCTATATAATGAGCCACCTTGCATCCACCAGGTCATTTTAAGTGGATTTCCGAATGAGTCCTTAAACTGTGCTCTATAGTTTTCATCCATTATTTTTGCGGCATTCCTTGTGGGGGAAGCGAACAGATCGAAAGCTGAATTATGATAGAGATTACTTCTATCCACCACGTTAATTCCGGATGTGGAAGTATCGGAGCCATACACAAAATGAATGGATGCGGGGACGGTTTG
>JBDNFJ010000314.1:0-2001 GCA_041689895.1 Gracilimonas sp.
CCCATTGTAACTCCACCTAACAAAGCGCTAAGCATGATTTTCCAGCTTCCGATGCCGGTGAAAATTAGAATTCCGGCTCCTATTAAAATAGCAATCACCGAAGTTTCGCCAACAGAGCCGGGAATTATTCCTATAAAAGAATCCCAGGCTGAGTAGTGAGTTGCACCGGTTGTAGCAAGCTCACCCAAAATAGTAGCACCGGAGAAACCATCCACAACGGCTTGGCCGGTATCGGCGGAAGTATTAATCCAAACGCTGTTGCCCGACATAAACGAAGGATAGGCAAAAAAGGCAAAAGCACGGGCTAAAAGTGCGGGGTTAAAAATATTCATGCCGGTTCCGCCAAACACTTCTTTCCCAATCACAACGGCAAATATACAGGAGAGTGCAAGCATCCAAAGGGGAATATCTATGGGCATAATAAGGGGAATGAGCATCCCGGTAACCAGATATCCTTCATTAATTTGATGGCCTTTAATAATGCAGAAAAGAAACTCAGCGCTCAGTCCTACACCATAAGAAACCACCACAAGAGGTAACACTTTGATGGCGCCAAATAGGAATTGATCCATGAATGAAACATCTACGCCAAGGGCGATGAAATGCTGATATCCTACGTTCCACATACCGAACAGCAGCGCTGGTATCAGCGCCATAATAACGGTGTTCATGGTCCGCTTCATGTCGATGCCATCACGGATGTGCGCCCCTTTGTCGTTTACCGGATGCCCGGGTACAAACAGGAAGGATGCAAAACCGTCGTACACCGGCCAGTACTTCTCAAACGTTCCGCCCTCTTCAAAATTGGGCTTAACGTTTTCTAAAAAATTCTCTAATACTTTCATTCGTTAACTTTCAAACTGTTTAATTGATCCCTATCCTAATTCCTGTTTCATCAGATTAAGCCCGCCTCGGACCACCTGCTGAACCGGAATTTTTGATGTGCATACCACTTCGCAGAGCGCAAAGTCTTCTTCTACCACCTCGTAGATTCCGAGTTCTTCCATCTTCTCGATATCGTTGGTCATGATAGCTTTGATGAGTTGAACCGGGTAAATATCAAAAGGAAATACTTTCTCATATTCTCCGGTAACTACAAATGCCCGGCGCTCACCATGTTGGTTGCTGTCGAGCTTATAGGTTACCTCACCGATTTTACGCTGGAACCATGAAGGTAGCGTTCGTGAAATACTGAATTTGTCGGTTTTAGGAATCACCCAGCCAAATAATTCGGGTTGATCTCCTTCTGGGATAACGGTGATTTGACGATCGTAAAAACCAAGATATCCATCTTCATCGATCTTGGTTCCGGTTAGCACGTTGCCGGCGATAATGCGATTAGTTCCCTCCGTGAGGTTGCCATCAACATAATGCTTAACGAAAGCGCCTAATAAGGTAGAATGATATTTGCGGTCTTTAGCCTCAGAGCCGGTTAGTGCAATATTGATGCGGGCATCAAATTTACCATCCAAAAACAGTCGGCCAATAATAACCACATGTTCTGGAGTGATAGTCCAAACGGTTTCACCACGGTTAATGGGAGAAGTTTGTGCGATGTGCACGCCAACAACACCGGCCGGATGAGGGCCATCATATTTTGTGATGGTTACATCTTTGGCGTCGGTTAACACCGGGCTTGGTTTCTGCTTGGCATTTACGCCAATATGAATAGCGCCGGTTGTAAGTTTTTTGAGGGCATCAATGCCTGCCTGAAACTCTTTTTCTTGTCCTTCAAGTAACAATCCCAGATCTGGAGCAAGCGGGGCAGAGTCGAAGCCTGAAATATAAATTGCCTTAGGCTGCTTATCAGGATTTGCAATTACATTATAAGGACGTTCTTTAAAGAATGGCCAACAACCGGATTGTAACAGCTTTTCAATAATAGCTTCGCGTTCCAAGCCGGAGGGAGCAGCTGCGGAGAAATCTTCATATCGGATTTCTTTATCAGCCAGTACCCTTACCTCTAAAATTTTGCGCTTGGCACCTCTCACAACTTGAGCC
>JBDNFJ010000315.1:0-2116 GCA_041689895.1 Gracilimonas sp.
AATTCAGAAGCAGCTCGAGCTGTTGTGCCTGCTACAAAGTGTTCTATCAAGCGGCTTTGTTGGCGGGGAGTTAATCGACTTTTACGTGTGTACATTGTAACTAATTTAGTGCCTTATTCAGGTATTAGCTACTTTAGCCCCTTAAGTAATTTTGAACTTAGGTATCTAAGAATCCAAAAGGATGTCTATTGTCATTTCCTATCCTATAGCTTGTGGAAATCGAAGGAGATTTTAAATTCAACAATTTACTTTTCCAAACTCAACCTCGATCTAACCGATCTCAGGTCTGATGGATGGGTTAAGGCAACATAATTCGAATCACACACACCGATGTGCTTTAACCATCAGACCGAAAGCAATAATTGAATCCTAAAGCTTTCATAAATTTTATGTCTCACAACCGTAAACATAAAATCCTGCACATCAGGAACATCCTGTACATCTTGGTTCAAAACGTAGCGGTATGAACTATGATTTAAAAAGGTTAAAATGAGTACACTGAGTTTCCATCAGCTGGCATTTAGCCGAACATCTGTTACCCATTCTCAAAAAAAGCTGGAGACAGCATAAATTAGAAAGTATACCACCGCTCCATGAAAATCCGTGACATCGGCGTCATCCTCCGAGTTCTATTCTATTTCTGATATACCCAATGGCAACTCTATGGTAAATATCGTTCCTTTTCCTTTTTCGGAAGTGAAAGAAATTTCGCCTTTATGCTCTTCAACAATCTTTTTACTGATGGCAAGTCCAAGTCCGGTCCCGCTCGATTTGGTTGAAAAATTGGGGACAAAGATCTGGTCTTGGCTTTCGTCCGAAATACCTTCGCCCTGATCACGCACGGAAATGGCCGCAAATATATGTTCACCATCTCGTTGAAAGGCAGAAGTTAGTTGGATTTCTCCACCCTTCGGCATTGCTTCGTGTGCATTTTTAACCAAATTAATAAGCACTCTCCGAAGTTCGTCTTTCACCCCACTCACCCAGAGCTCATGCGGATGCAGCTCTATTCTGATGCGAAGGTTTCGCTCAGGTGCGTATAATTCTTTTATAGAGCGCAGTAAATCATTGACTTCTACCGGCTGGAATTCGTGATTGCTGGGGCGGGCAAATTTTGAGAAATCGGAGGCAATTCGGCTTAAGGATTCGATTTGGCCAATCATGTTTTTAGCAATCTTCTCAATTTGCGGCTTCAACTTCTTGAAATCCTTGTCCGGCACGTTTAACTGTCGTTGCAAATGCTGGAGGTTCAACTTCATGGGCGTTAGTGGGTTCTTGATTTCGTGCGCCACTTGTTGGGCCATTTCTTTCCAGGCAGCTTCTCGTTCGGCTTGGGCCAGATCGTCCTGAAGATCTTTTAACCGATACACCATCACGTTGTACGCATTGGTGAGCGAGCCGATTTCATCTTTACTTTTTACAGGAAGCGTTGTCTCCAAATCGCCCCGGGAAATTTTTTTAAGGCCTACACGAAGTGCTTCAAGAGGGGAAGTCAATTGGGTGGAAATGAGTGCAGCTCCCATGGTAAAAAAGCCGAAAATAATCACATAAAAGCCAAACAAGTAGCTAGTAGTAGAAAGCAACTGCTCATTGAATTTTGGAGCCTCAAGAAAAGTAGGAATGGCTACGATTCCGGCAATATCTCCCGCATCATTCAGCCACGGCTGGTAGCCAATCAAAAGCTCTTGCTTGCCCAACGTAACTCCTCTTGTTACCTGCCGGTTGCCTCTCGAATAAATAGATTCATACACCCCCCAAGGCAAAAGCCGAGGCAGTAAATGCTGTTTATAAATTTGGCTGGTAGTTGAAATATAAATGGTTTTATTTCGGTATAACGCCGCATCGGCATCCAGGGTTGAAGACAGCTCATACAATGGGATTTCCGAAGCATCCTGTGGTTGATTTTCCCGTAGTGAAATGGATTCGGTTAAATTTTCAAGCTTGCGAAGCAGCTCATCTTGTACCCCTTTTTGGTTCTGGCTTTTGATGGCGTAATACGTGGTGGCAATGAGGGCCATCAGGCAAATGAGAGAAGCGAAAATGAACCGGTCAATCAAGCGATCTCGAAAGCGCCGATTATGACCCAATATGTTTACATCTCGTCTCCAGAAAAAAG
>JBDNFJ010000316.1:0-2398 GCA_041689895.1 Gracilimonas sp.
AAGGTTTCAAATAGTATCAGTCACTTTAAGCGGCTGAAGGATATAGAATCACGGTTAGAGGATTATCTGCATGGCATGCGAGGATTTGGCTCCCAATTGGAAATGATTTTCTTACAGCTCCGCAACGATTTTAAACCCAAAGATTTTGATCGCATTCAGCATTTTGTTGAAATTTGGCCGGATGATATTCCCTTAGCTATCGAGCTCCGCCACACCGACTGGTTCAACGCTCCCAACGGAGCAAATCAGGTTTATTCGCTTTTTGAGGAATATAGCGTAACCAATATCATCACCGATACGGCGGGGCGGCGCGATTTATTGCACATGCGGCTTACCACTCCGGTAGCTTTTATTCGATTTGTAGGCGCCAATCATCCCTCCGATTATACCCGTTTGGATGACTGGGTTGAACGCCTAACGTTTTGGGAACAACAAGGATTGAAAAAAATCTACTTCTTCGTGCATCAAAATGTGGAGGAAGAGTCGCCGCTACTTGCCGCTCATTTTATTCGAAGTCTAAACGAGAAGCTGAAAACGAACATCAAAATTCCAAAGATGGCGGATGATGGTGAGTGAGAGAATTTATACACGCAGTAAGTAGAAAATTCGGGAGAGTTTGAGCGATAGTTTTGGTTTCACCGACACGGTTAATAATTACTACGCGAAGGTGGCATAAATTGCATGTACCTTTTACCTTATTTTCAGCTGGTGAAGCTCACAAATTATAGACGGCTATTTACCTATTTATGCGGCATACTTTATTCCTGTTTCTTCTTTTTTTGGTGATATGCCCGAAGGCTTCTCACGCTCAGCAGTCGGCCTCCATCAGTGGCTTTATTACCAATTCAGAAACGGGAGAAACCCTGATTAGTGCAAATATTGGCTTCCAAAATATCAAAAAGGGAACGGCTTCAAATACCTTGGGCTATTACTCTATCCCGGATCTACAGCCCGGCACTTATACCGTTTTCTGCAGTTATGTGGGCTACAAAATGTACAAAAAGGAGATTACGTTGGCTGCGGGAGAACACCTCCGCCTGAATGTTGAATTAACCCCTGAAAACCTGGAACTGGATGAAATTAATGTTCGCTCTAAGCGTGAAGAACAAGAGCGCAAAAACATCGGGACGGCGCAAATAAAAACGGAGCTCATTAAAGAACTTCCTTCTGTTTTTGAAGCAGATGTATTTCGTTCAATCCAGCAGCTTCCCGGGGTAAAAGCAGCCTCCGATTTCTCCAGCGGGCTGTATATTCGCGGCGGAAGCCCCGACCAAACGCTCATTCTCCTCGATCGGACGACCGTTTATAACCCCAGTCATTTTTTTGGATTTTTCTCCACTTTCAATCCCGATGCCATCAAAGATGTGCGTTTGTATAAAGGCGGCTATCCGGCAGAATTTGGAGGACGTTTAGGTTCTGTGCTCACCATTTACAATAAAGATGGCAATCGGAATACCACCACCGGTTCGGCAACCATTGGCATGCTTGCTTCCAGGGCTTCGGTGGAAGGTCCATATAGCAAAGGCTCATGGATGTTTGCCGCTCGGCGTTCTACGCTGGAGCCTCTGCTGGCCGGACTTCGCCAAAGCGTCGATAACATTCCCAGCAAGTTTTATTTTTATGATTTCAATGGAAAAGTAAATCTGGATGCCACCGATAATGATAAGTTATCGCTGGCTTTTTATGCCGGACAAGATCGGGTGACCTTTCCTTTTGGAGAAGATGCCAAGTTTAATCTGAATTATGGAAATCAAACCTTGAGTGGTAACTGGACACATATTTTTTCTGAAAAACTGTTCTCTAATTTTGTGCTAACCGGTTCCCGCTACTTCAATTTACCGGCATTTGAACTGGGTGGAACTCCCTTCACTCGAGAAAATAACATTTATGATTTTTCACTGAAATCAGACTTGGAATATCTTCTCGATAACAATCACACTATCAAAACTGGAATTTGGGCCGGCATCTTTACCTTCCGTTTACAAGATACTTTTGATGGGGCCAACACTTTTGCCAGCCGCATTCAAAATAAATACGCTTCCTGGTATGTACAAGAGGAATGGAAGCCTTCGGAGCAATGGGTTTTTACTCCCGGTCTGCGCCTAAATTATTTCTCCGCCGGCGATTATATTCGTCTGGAGCCTCGTTTTTCTATGGAATTTCGTCCCAATAAGCGCATTCGGTTACAGGCTGCTTATGGTCGCTATAATCAGTTTCTCACGCTTATTTCCAATGAAGCTTTTTCGGGATTTGATGTATGGCTGACTTCTGCCAAAGGCGTTTCGCCTGCCTATGGCGATCAGTTTGTGCTGGGAGCTAAAACGGTTCCTTTCACACATTATGGGCTGGATATTGAAGTGTATTATCGCACTATGAATGATTTATTTGAGCTGGATCC
>JBDNFJ010000317.1:0-2241 GCA_041689895.1 Gracilimonas sp.
GTGTTTAGACAGAAAGAAAAACAAGCCTTCCATGTGACATGGGTGACCCATAATTCACGTACTTCGCAGCGCATGATGGAGTATAAGGTAAAAAAAGGCGCTTCCTTTCGGTTGAATGATGAGTTGGAGTTCTTTGTGACCCAAAAGATTGCAGAGATCGTGAAAGAAGATGAGTTGAACGTTCTGGCGTATAATATTTGCGCCGATCATGTGCATATGATTTTGGTGAGTACTGACGATGAACTGCCAAATATCGTGCGAAAGTTAAAGGGGAAATCGGCACAGAAACTGAAGGAACATCTGAACGTGCCCAAAGAAAAAGAATTTCATTTGTGGGCGCAGAAGTTCAACCGGAAGCCCATTGATGACGAAGATGCGATGTACAATACGTGGAGGTACATCATCCATAACCGGGAAAAACACGAACAGCCCGAAAACGAGAAACTCCGGAAACAGTACCGGGAGTATCCCGATTCCGGCCCGTATACTTCTGCCGAGCACGACAACAAGGGGTTGCCTAATCCCGGTCCACACACTCCTGCCGAGCACGACAACAAGGGGTTGCAACCCCTTGTCAGTGGTGAGCCCTCTGTCAAAGGTGAGTCCCTTGTCGGTGACGGCGGGGAACGGGGAGCGTTTGGTTATTTTGGCATGTGCTGCACCGTAGAACACGCTTTTCGGCCTGAAAGCACCGGTGGCTTTGATGTAGTGATAGGGAATCCGCCTTATGTGAAATTGGAAACGATCAAGGAAACTTCAGCAGCTTTAGAGAAACAAGGATATGAGACCTTTAGCAAGCGGGGAGATTTATATGGAATTTTTGTTGAAAAGGGATTTGATCTCTTGAAACCGAAAGGAATTTATTCTTACATCATGCCGAATAAATGGCTTCAGACCGGATATGGAAAACCGCTGCGAGAATTTTTCCTTACTAAAGAACTAATTCAGTTAATAGACTTTGGAGATTTGCAGATTTTTGAAGGTGCCACTACATACCCCTGTATTTTTGTAGCAAGAAATGATGAGCCACAAAAAGAATTTGATGCATCAGTCTTATTAAAGGATGGTGTGTTAGACTTTGAAAGTAATGTTCAGCTAAATTTAGACACCTATTCTACTAAAGACTTTAGTGGTGACACATGGGTGATTTCATCCAAAAAGGAAAATGAACTTTTATCAGAAGTTGGTCAAAAGTTTAAGAACCTAGATGAAACCGTTTCAGGAGAAGTTTATAGAGGAGTTTTAACCGGACTTTCTGCAGCATTTCTGATCAGTGAAGAGACAAAACAAGAAATTATTTCCGGCGATCCAAATGCTGAGAGATTTATAAAACCCTTTTTACAAGGCAGAGATGCAGATAGATATTTAACTCCTAATGCAAAAAGTCATTTAATACTATTTGAAAAAGGTTTTACTAAGAGTGAAATAGGAGAATCTGATGATGTAGAAGCTTGGCAATGGTTTAAAAAATCATATCCATCTATTGCAGATTGGTTATCACCTTTTGAAGAAAAAGGTAAGAAACGAACCGATCAAGGTGACTATTGGTGGGAGTTGAGGGCTTGTGATTATTACGCTGAATTTGAAAAGCCAAAGATTATGTATCAAGTTTTTCAAGTTAAACCATGTTTTATTTATGATACTGATGGATTTTATTGCAACAATTCCATGTGGATTATTCCGTCTGAAGAAAAAAGCTTATTGGGAGTTCTGAATTCTAAAATGGGATGGTGGCTGTTTACAAAATACTGTACTCAAATTCGGGGAGGTTGCCAGTTGATCTGGAAATATTTTGGGCAAATTCCAATTCCAAAATTAAATGGAGAATTGGATGAGTTGGTAGAGAAAATGATAGAATTGAATAATGATCTTCAAGCACAGACTGATTCATTAACTGGATTGTTGCTATCCAAATTCGACATCGAAAAACTAAGCCGGAAACTCCAAAGCTGGCACGAGCTCACCTTCAAGCAATTCCTGAAAGAGTTGAAAAAGAAAAAAGTAGAACTCAGCCTTTCAGAGGAAGCAGAATGGATGGAATACTTTAACGAACAAAAAACCAAAGCCGACGACCTAAAAACCCAAATCGCCCAAACCGAGGCCGAGATTGATACGATGGTGTATGAGCTGTATGGGTTGACGGATGAGGAAGTGAAGGTTGTGGAGAATACTGGAAATTAGAAATTATGGATTGGGGATTTTGAATTTGGGGTTCTCTTGCTTTGTGGAAGGTTTTTCAAA
>JBDNFJ010000318.1:0-1804 GCA_041689895.1 Gracilimonas sp.
CAGTAGAATATTCTTTTGAAAAGGAGCGGCCGGCTAAGACCTTCAATCCCAATGTTTCAATGGCATCATAGGTAACGTGAAGGGCCTGATTCAGTTCATCTTGATTTTCGCCATTCCCTGCCGGCACATATCGATAATATGTTTGTGTTTCGGACCCGGGGATTTTCCCAATCCCCGTCACACTTTTAATCTGTGTATTTTTGAGAGCTTTTTCTTTGAAGGTTTCGAATTCCCAAGCAATCAGGTTTTGTTTGGTGGGTAGAATTAGCACGTAGTCTTTATTAAAGCCAAGGTTTTTGGTTTGAATGAAATCCAGTTGCAGATAAATGATGGCGGTACCAATAATGAGCATCACCGACAGCGTAAACTGGAAAGTTACCAGGGCTTTACGAAACAGATTTCCTCTTTTACCACTCACCGTTTCTCCTTTCAGCACTTCAATGGGGTTGAAAGACGACAGAAAAAGTGCCGGATATAATCCTGAAAATATACCAACCAAAACGCTGAGAATGAGCAGAGCCGGAATGGTGTAGATACTTTGAGTGAGGCTAAATACCAGTTGCTTATCGGTGAGCTCATTAAAAAAGGGCAGGACCAGCCAAACTAACATCACCCCAAAAATAATGGCTAAAAAAGCAACCAACACCGACTCACCCACAAACTGATAAAAAAGCTGTCGTTTATATCCGCCAAAAACCTTACGCATGCCTACTTCTCGACTTCGTTCAAGCGAACGCGCGGTAGATAAATTCATAAAATTGACGCAGGCAATCACCAATACAAAAACGGCAACCGCCAGCAGAATGTATAAATATAGGATAGAGCTGTTGGGCTGCATTTCTTGGTCGAGATGTGAGGTCAGGTGGATATCGGTCAGTTTTTGAAGATCCACCTTAATTGATTCGTCGCCTGGCCAGCCGGGAGCCGCTCGGTAATACTTGTCTTCCAGCGTGTTTAACTGGGTTCTCAATGCATCTGCTTGATCCGGGCTTTTCAGGAGCACATACGTCCAAACGGGATTCCAGAGCCAGCTTTCATCATAATTGGGACTGTTTTTATAAATCTCATTTAAGCTGCTGAAAGAGGCCAATGCCTCGATGCCCATGTGTGATTGTAACGGCCAGGCTTTCATGATTCCGGTAACGGTCATGGGGCGAATGCCTTTGTAACTCAGGCTTTGTCCCATTGGGTCTTCATCGCCGAAATACTTGTGAGCTAACTCTGCTGTAATAACCAACGAGAGTGGATTTTTAAGTGCTTCGGCAGGATTGCCACGAATCAAAGAGCCCGAAAATACTTTGAAAAACGTAGCATCCACGAAATAGAAATTCTCTTCTCTGAATGAGATTTTCTTTTCCCGATTCAGAAAGGTGTGATTGGGTTCCTGCATATCAAAAAAGCGGACAGAGCTTTCCACAAGATCTGGGAATTCAGCATCTATGGTGGGAGCTAACGGAAAAGGAGTGCTGGCCTGTTCTTCAGTTCGGGACTTGGATTCCATAGTCTGAACCACGCGGTAGATTTGGTCTGCGTGTTCGTTAAAGCGGTCGTAACTCCATTCATTCAACATATAAAGTACAATCAATAAGCTGGTGGCTAACCCGATAGCAAGCCCTACTATATTGATTAGCGAATGCACCTTATTTTTAAGGAGATTCCGAATGGCGATTTTCATGTAATTTTTAAACATCTAATGATTCCTGTCACTTAATCAACAGATTCTAACACTCCTTAAACAAAAGCTACCCATAAGAGCCCGAACTGTTATCCTATTTCCAACGTATTTTTAGAAAGGCTTGTGAAA
>JBDNFJ010000319.1:0-4650 GCA_041689895.1 Gracilimonas sp.
ATTTTGTCTGCTCTGCCTGCAATATATTTGAAAGCCGGCTTTTCACCCTTTCTTTATGAATATGAACCATCGGTAATTCCCTCATTTCCAGCGCAAGCTGAATTAGGTGCTTGGCATGTACAGGCTCTTCATCTAACCAAGCCTCTACAAATAAATGTTCTTTAGGCGTGCAAATGCCTAAAAGATAATTTATGAGTAATTGTTTTTCGGGATCACCGGTCATAAACCTTTTTTAGATTGTTCTACCTATAGTATCCATCAAATGACACGTACCCTTATAAAAAAGATATATTTTTTTAGAAAAGCTGTTTTAAGGGCGCTGAAGGGCGATAGGTGAAGTGGGAGGAAATTTAAAACTTCCTAAATTCTTGTAATTCTTTACGGAGTATTCTGAGAGCGTGACTGATTTGGGCTTCTACAGTTTTGGGCGAAATGCCCATGGTTTTGGCGATCTCTTTATATTTTAGGCCGTCTTCGCGGCTAAGTTTGTAGGCTTGACGTGCACGATGTGGAATTTTAGCTAATGCGGATTGATATGCTCCTTTGAAATCCGGCGGATTTAGTACGGGCTCGTGGGGCGGATAGCTCTTAGTTAGAGTTAGAAGATGCTCTTGCAGCCACTGATCGTATTTTTTCTGATCTCGAAGTTGTCGGAGAGCATGATTGCGCGCAATTTTGATGAGGTAGTTTTTCACCCCTGGATGTTCCGGATCAATACGATGCCGAAATTTCCAAACTTTGAGAAATACTTCTTGTACCCAATCTTCCAGCTGATTTGGGCAGGTAGCATAATAGGCCAAGAAGCAGGACAAATCATCAAAGTACTGCTCAAAGAAATCTTCGAAGTTTTTACGATTAAGCATAGCTGATAATCGAGCTCATGAATTCCATTAATTTATTAAAGGGTAAAATGTTAAATCGAATCAGGATTTCATAATTTTTTTTCATGCGCATTAAATCGCGTACCTAATCTTCCCCAAACCTGTTTTCTTGTTCTAATTTACCGATGGTTTCGGATCAAGTGATTCGATAAAAGGGTGTATTTGGGTGATGTAGGTGTTCTTCACTCGTCTGATTTCTGCATCTTTACAAAATAGTTTTTCACTATATAATCCATAATATCTTGGTCTAAGGCGCGTGTTTTACCGTGAGTGTTGTACGCAATGGCGTAAGCCGTATGTATAGTGGGCGCCAGATAGATGTGCGCAATAAATCCGTTTTGATTTCCGCTATGACCTATAAGCGGGAGGTTATGTGCGCTTCCAACAAAAAAGGTGAGGCCCATGAATTGTCCGCCTGCATTTTCAGGAGCATCACTTCCATCGGGAGAAGTTTTAATCAGGGGCTCAAACATTTCGTTGATAGTAGAGCGCTTTAGCACATATTCGTACATGGAGTTATCGGAGGAGCCCAAAAGAAAACGAAGGAACTTCATCATATCTTTTACCGGCGCGTTTAATCCACCGTTCGATACAGTAATGCCGGTGTCTAAATTGAAGCGGGCCGGTTCATGCTGTCCGTCTTCTTGCAGATAATAACTGTGCACAAGTTTCGGCAAAAGATGAGCCGGCGCACGATCGAAATACGAATCACTCATAGCCAATGGATTGAGAATGTTTTTCTCAATATAATACTCGTAATCGTCGTGGGTGATGAGCTCAATAATTCTCCCCAAAAAAATAATACCGGGATTTGAGTACGCCCATTGCGTGCCGGGTTCAAATTTAATTTCGGTATAGGGAAACATGGCCACCAATTGCTCCCAATGCCGAGGCTCATGCGGGTGCCACGATTTATTGCCGCTCCAGGGCCAGGTTGAATTACGGAAACCGGAGGTGTGCGTCATCAAATGGCGTATGGTGATGTCGTCCATGCTGCCATATACATTATGCACTTCGCGAAGCTCGGGGATGTAGTCCGTAACGGCATCATCGAGGGTTAGAAGTCCCTGATCACGTAGCTGCATAATAGCGATGCCCGTAAAAGTTTTGGTGATGGAAGCCCAATGAAAGATGGAGTTCGCATCCACCGGGGTTTTTGATGAAAGGTCAGAGAATCCAAATTGAGATTCATACACAATTTCTCCCTCACGCAGAACGGATATCGAACTGCCCACAATGTTATTTTGGCTCATTTTAGTTTGTAGAAAAGAGGTCAAGTCAGAAAAATTTGTGTTCATAATATGGGTTGATTGTGCCACAGAAGGGCGAGTACATAATGCCAAAGAAAGGAATAAAATAAGGAATGTAAATTTCATAGCGCGAGTGTGTATTTGAGTTCAATATATACTCTTTGTTAACGAGTACATAGATGAGGCGAATAAATTGAAAAGCCAATTTGACCCTCCAACTTATTTTATTCTTCTAAAGAATGCAGTATAAATCAAATCAAGCAATTCATGTTTCAAGCGAAGAACCACTTCCCTAAAGTTTACAGAATTCGTCGGGTGGTTAGGTAGCGGTCTTTCCAATAGGAATCGGAAAGCTCCGAGATTTTGACCCCATTGGTGGTGGATGCGTGCAGAAATTCATCCCCATTTATCATCACCCCAACATGATAGGTTTTTCGGCCCGTTTTGAAAAAAACCAAATCACCGGTTTTAATATTTGACATATTCACTTTGTCGCCGGTAACCATTTGTTTTTTCGTAGTGCGGGGAATCATGGTTGTAAAGTAATCCTCAAAAACCACCTGCATAAAAGCCGAACAGTCGATGCCCCTATATCCTGAACCGCCCAGCACGTAAGGAATGCCTTTCCAGTCGTTATATGCTAATTGAAGAAATTCCTGTGTCTGTTTTTCATCTGCCGGAGTATTTTTTTCAACAAAGTTTTTATCGGATTTTTTGGGAGCGCGCTCAGAGGGAACGGGTTTTGGAGCGGTTTCATTTTGCCAGGGAACGGTACCTCGTTTTGTCATACCGCAGGCAGAAAGGAGTAGAATCGCAGTTAATAAAAGAGCACCCTTTATCATAGCCAAATGTAGTTATTATTCACGCCTGTAAATATAAAGGGATATGCTTACTTTTGAAGTATAAATTCAGACTCTCAAATAAAAGTCGATACCGCTATGAAATTGCTTGTGAATATTGATCATGTTGCCACGCTTAGGAATGCCCGGGGTGAAGGATATCCTGACCCGGTTGAAGCCGCGCGGATTTGCGAGCATGCGGGGGCTTCGGGTATTGTATTTCATTTGAGAGGAGATCGAAGGCATATCCATGATGAAGATGTGTATAAGCTGAAGGAGCAAATACGCGGAAAATTGGATTTTGAGATGGCCGCTTCCGACGAAATGTTGAAAATTTGTTCAGATATTGCCCCTCATTTATGCACGCTGGTTCCTGAAGGAAGAGAAGAACTTACCACCGAAGGTGGACTCAACATGGAAACCGTGTTCGATGATTTTAAGAACAGGGTGTTTCCGGCGTTACGGAAAACCAACACAAAGATCAGCCTATTCTTAGACCCGAATCCTGAAGATATTCGGTTGGCCCACGAGCTGGGTACGGATGTCATTGAGCTACATACCGGTACTTTTGCGAATGCCGATGCGGCAAAAAAGAAGCATGAGCTCATCCGTTTACGAAAAGCCGCGAAAATAGCTACTGATTTGGGAATAAAAGTAAGTGCCGGGCACGGGCTCAATCTTGAGAACCTTCCTGATTTACTCGAAACTATTCCCGATTTGTACGAGGTTAGTATTGGGCACGCACTAATTAGCCAAGCTTTGTATTGGGGATTGGAAAAAACGGTGAAAGCCTATCTGGAGATTATGGAGGATTATGCTTGATTTAAGTTCCTCCGGGGGTTCAAATAGGTGAAGACATCCGCTAAACATATCGCAGATCGCATCCGATTAATGATTGCAACCAAGCAGTTTCAGATCGGGGAAATGTTGCCTTCTACGCGGGAATTGGGCCAGCAGCTTGAAGCCAGCTTCCATACCGTTCGTAAAGCCTATCATATCCTGGAAAACGAGGGGTTGGTATTAGGAGAACAAGGTCGCGGCTTTACGGTGAAAAATCAGACCCCGCTGTTGGATAAGTCGGCCCGATTGGAATTGGGTGGGGCGAAAGTACAGTCTTTGGTTGAGGAGCTGATTGGCTATGGCTTGGATGAGTCGGAAATAGAATTGCTATTTCAGGAGCAGCTCGGATTTATGGAATGGCCCGATCGCATTCAAACGTGTGCCAGCGTGGGAGAAAATCAGGAGTTGGGAAAAATGCTTTCAGATGCTATTAAAAAGCAAGTAGGAGTGAAAAGTCAGGTACTCGATATCGATCAGTATGAAAGCGCGGCAAATTACGATGCCCTTTTTGTACCCATTCATTTGATGAACCATTTTCGGAGCCTCAAAGAAAGTCTTTTGGTACTGCCCATTGTGTACGATTATGATCCCGATATCTTACTTTCTATTGTTGATAGAGCCGCTATTGCAACCATTGGCTTGGTCACAAATAGCGAGGAAACCATCCCCAAGATTATCAGCGAGCTAAAGCGCTCTATTCATTTTGAAGGATCTTTTGTGGCAGGAACCATTTATGGGAAATCATTACCGCTTTTTGTTCGCGAATCAGATCTTATCTTATACACGCCCGAAAGCGCGCGATTAGTGGAACAGAAAGTACCCGAACGCAGCCGACTTCGG
>JBDNFJ010000320.1:0-3036 GCA_041689895.1 Gracilimonas sp.
ATCGGCTATTTGTGGAATTGTTTGCGCACAAAAGTGGAGCAGTATTGCGCTATAAGGTAAGAAATAAACGAAGTGGCCTATCAACCTATCTACAATAAATGTTGTGGACTAAATTAATTGAGCGCTGTTTTAACGCTGATTCTTGTTAGGCCTCCAAGGCTGCTGTAAGAATTGCGGCTGAGTGCTATGGTGATTGATTTTACTTGAAAACCGAGTCCAAATGCAACTCCCGCCAGATCAATTGATTTCCCACTTTTGGTTTGTTCGTGTAAAAAATGATCGTATCCGAAACGAAGTTTTAGTTTATCGCCCAGCGTAGCTTCTCCTCCGAAAAGCAGATGACGGAAAACATTCTCTACCAACTTAGGATGCTCCGATTCACCAAAGATGCGCATGTCCCAATTATTAAGCTGTTTAAAAGTAAGGCTGAGCTGGAATGGAAAAGCTTCAGGTTTCTTAGTAATACCCACCGACACATCCAGCGGTAAAGGCTCCCGATGATCTGCAAAAGCGGTGAGTTGCCCGCCAACATTTCGTACCGCAAGCCCTGCGCTAAAATGTGAAGCTGAATCCTGATAAAACAGTCCGCCGGAAAGTGCAAACGCACTGGATTTAAACTCCGCATAAGAAGAGTGGATATAATCGAGTCCCACACCGGCGCTCAAGTTCTGGGTTAAGGCATGGCTGTAAGCGCCCGTTAGTGCAACGTCATTAGCATTGAAGTTACCCAAGTTGTTCCCATTCTCATCCAGCCGGTTAAAATCGCCATATCCCATAAAACGGATGCCTAAACCGAAGGTGCCTATATTCTTAACGGTATAAGCACCGTTTGTGAAACCCATATTAGCATCGGCCAAAAAGTTGAGATATGAGCCCGAAATAGAGCCTGAATTGTCGGCTTGCAAATAGGCAGGATTGAGTTGCATCAAACTAAAATCAGCGTTATATAAGCCCACATGATTTCCCCCTAAACCGGCAGATTGGGCTGTGGGAGTAACTTCCAAAAAACGAAAGATGCTGGATGTATTAGACTGTGCCGTTGCAAGCTGGCTGGCGGCAAAAATCACTAAGAAGGGTAATAGAACGCGCATTAATTTTAACTATTTATAAATCACAATTGGCTAAAATGTTTTGTAATATAATCAAATGCTTCGGCAATACGTCAAGATTATTGATTAAGAAATGAATTCCAACTTTCACGGTGCAGCTGGTATAAAACAATTCGGCCAGTATGCACTTTTACTTTATCAGGCATTACGTTCATCCACAGAGTTTAGCACCTATCGGAAAAACCTGTTTCAGGAGTTTGTGAAGATAGGCTATGAATCTATTCCTATTATATTTTTAACCGGTATTTTTACCGGAGCCGTACTCACCTTACAAACGGCTCATCAATTAGATACCGATATTTATCCCAGTACCATTATTGGTTCCATTGTATCGCAAAGTATTGTGATTGAGCTGGCTGCGGTAATAAGTGCCTTGGTATTAGCAGGCAAGGTTGGCGCGCGCATTTCTACCGAATTAGGCACCATGCGCGTAAGCGAGCAAATTGATGCCCTTGAGTCGATGGGATTTAATTCGGTTTCATTTCTTGTAGTGCCCCGTGTTTTGGCCGGGCTGCTCATGTTTCCCATTTTATATGTAACCGCTGCTTCTTTTGGGATTATTGGAGGAGTAATGGCCGGCGCTATAGATGGCATTTTGCCCGCTGCAGAATTTATGGAAGGCGCTCGCTCTTTCTTTTTTGAATCGGATGTCATTTTTGGTTTTATAAAGTCGATTGTATTCGGTTTTGTGATTACCTCGATAGCCGCATACAAAGGATATTATGCTTTTGGCGGAGCCGAGGGCGTAGGAACGGCTACTACACAAGCGACCGTTTTAAGTTGTATCTTCGTGCTTTTATCCGATTTTGTATTAGCCTCTTTACTATTATAAGCCATGATCGAAATTAGAAATTTGACAAAGAGCTTTGGTGATAATCTGGTTTGGGGAGATGTTTCTTTTGATATCCAGGATGGCGAAACTACGGCTGTGATTGGCAAATCGGGATGTGGTAAATCCGTACTTTTGAAACATCTGAACGCTCTGCTTTACCCCGATGAAGGTCATGTATTGATTGATGGAAGGTGCGTATTTGAACTTAGTTATTCGGAACTAAGAAAAGTACGACAGCGTTTTGGAATCCTCTTTCAGGGAGGGGCTTTGTTCGACTCTATCAGTACGTTCGAGAATATTGCCTTTCCGCTTCGATATTTTACCAATCAGGATGAAGACGAAATCACTCACAATGTACACGAAGCGCTGGAGATGGTTGATCTTGAAAACGTGGCCGATAAATCAACGTCCGAGCTATCAGGGGGAATGAGAAAGCGGGTAGGCCTCGCACGTGCTATTATCCTTCGGCCCGATTATCTTTTATATGATGAACCCACTTCGGGTTTAGATCCAAGGACTTCGGAAGAAATCAACGAACTGATTATAAATATGGCTGATAATCTTGATATCACCTCTATTGTTGTTACTCATGATATGCACAGCGTATTGTTGATAGCGCAAAAGGTGGCTTTTTTAGACGAACAAAAGCTCAGCTGGTTCGGTAAAACAGACGACATGAAAAGCAGCGATAATAAAAACTTGATCGATTTTATATCTGCAAGTGAATACCAAATAACAAAATCCGTATAGGAGAACTATTTTGTCAAAAATATCCAACGAACTTAAAATTGGCCTCACCATTCTGGTGGCTACTATGGTGGCTTTCGTGGGATATCGGATTATGAAGGATATCCCTTTATTCCGTACATCAACCGCTATATATACTAAATTTGACCAAGTATATGGGCTTACTCCTGGTAATGTGGTAAACATTAAAGGGTTCAAAATTGGGAGTGTGAAAAAAATGAAACTACTTCCCTCCGATTCTACCTTAGTAACCTTGAATATTGAAGAGAATTATGGAATACCGGAAGGTTCTATTGCCATTTTAAGATCCAGCGGTTTATTGGGAGGTAAATTCATAGAAATCAAAAA
>JBDNFJ010000321.1:0-3263 GCA_041689895.1 Gracilimonas sp.
ACGCGCAAGAAATTGCATTGATTAAAGGTGCGGAACGAATATCACTGGAGGTCAGTGTAGATAACCGCAAACTTGTAGCTTGGTATAAGAAAGCAGGATTTGAGTCAACCGAGCTGCTGAAAGATTATTACGAGGAGGAGCAAGATGGTCTCAGGATGGTAAAATACCTTCCTAAAAAAGAGAAACCAATCAGGAAATCGCCTGCACACTCCATAATTTAGCGCTTGGGTGATTGATTAAAAAACACATCCATATCTTTCAAAGGAGTTGGTTTCAGATAGTATTGGAATGCTTCACCAAATTCAAAACCCCCAAGATGTCCAAAATATCGTGCACGACCTTCCAACTGTTTAAAATAGTTTTCTGTTGAGATGTAAGTTTCAGGCTCATCACCTGGATCACCAACGTTAAATTGAGTGTTGAATGCCAGTATGGCTTTCTTTTTGATTTCCCACTCGGCTGAAATATCATAAATAAAATCGGGCTCAATGGGGCGGTCTTGCATGTAATGAAGGATGTGAGCCGGTCGCCAAGGTTCTTGAATATTGCTGGATATATTCTTGGTTTTCAACTTCTTTAATCCGGCATAAAATAGGGAGTCAATAACTACATCGGTTCCTTTTACATGATCGGGGTGCCGATCGAAAGGAGTGCCTATCAAGCAAATGTGTGGCTGTGTTGCTCTCACTTGCTCTATAATCTTAAGCTGATTTTCTCGTGTATTAAGAATAAGGGAATCACCAAAATCAAGATTTTTACGATATGTGACACCCAGAATAGCCGAGGCTTTCTTAACTTCCTGAGCACGTGTTTCTTCGGTGCCTCGGGTTCCCATTTCGCCTTTGGTAAGATCGATGATACCCACGCTTTTTCCTTGGGCAGTAAGTGAGGCTATGGTTCCACCGCAGCCTAATTCGGCATCATCGGGATGGGAAGCAAATACAAGTACGTCTAATTTCATGTTCAATCGTTTTTTTAAGAAAGTAAGGAATATTTACAGTATCCATAATCAGGATTCGATGAAATTAATTTCAAAATAAGTGCAACGATTTTTATAACCCTTCGTAGTACAAGGCACTTTTCACCTAAATATCATCATGAGAATATTTAATAGTTTTTCAGAAGGCTTGCGGATTGCACTGCGAGCGCTTAAAATCAATAAGATTCGTTCTGTCCTTACAGCACTTTGTATCATCATCGGTATCACTATGGTAACCATCGTAGATTCGGTAACTACCGGAATGGATATTACATTTGATAAAAGTATGGCAATGATGGGGCAAAACGTAGTGTATGTTGAAAAATGGCCATGGGGAGGAATGGGCGAATATGAATGGTGGGACTATCGCAATCGGCCTGAAATGAAAATGTATTATGTGGAGAAGATTCGACAGTCCAGCCGCTATGCCAATAACGTTACAGCTGCAGTAAATAGGGGTGTCTCTATTCGATATAAAGATAAAAGTGCGGAAGGAGTTGGCCTTGCAGGTTCAACCGCTAACTACTTGTATATTCAGGGCTTGAATATTGCACAGGGACGAATGTTTGTGCAGCAAGAAGCGCGTTCGGGATCTAAAGTAGCGGTTATTGGGCACACGCTGATGGAATCACTTTTTGAATATGAAACACCGTTAGGTAAACAAATCCGTTTTGGAGGGCAAAAGTTCACGGTAATTGGTGTGCTCAAAAAACAAGGTAAATTCATGGGGCTCGAAGACACCGATAATCGGATTATTATTCCTATTACAGCTTATGGCCAAATTTATGGCCTACGATATGGATTACAAATCGGAGTTCAGTTCCCAGACAAAGCTGCTCTTAAAGAAGGGGAATATGAGCTGGAAGGTATTATGCGTCGTATTCGGCAATTAGATGCCACCGAAGACAATGACTTTGCCCTCAACAAACCTGAAGCTTTTAAACAACAGCTGGATGGTATGAAAGCCGGAATTTATGCTGTCGGATATATTCTTAGCGGATTATCATTATTAATTGGCGGGATTGGGGTGATGAATATCATGTTTGTATCGGTGCGTGAACGAACCAAAGAAATTGGCATCCGAAAAGCAGTTGGAGCAAAATCATGGGAAATTATGACTCAATTTTTATTAGAGGCTATCGCCATTTGCATGCTCGGTGGCGTTATTGGTGTGGCTTTAGCCGGAGGGTTTACTATTATGATTAATCAGGTATTTGTTGCCGTAATGAACCTCAGTGTGGTTTTTCTGGGCTTTAGCATTTGTACTATTGTTGGCGTTACCTTTGGCTTTATACCTGCGTATCGGGCGGCTAAATCTGATCCTATTGAATCACTGAGGTTTGAATAAAATGCATATTAAAGAAACTACAAAGCAGGCTATAGATTCACTAAGATCGAATAAACTTCGTTCTTTTCTTACGCTATTGGCACTGGTTATTGGGGTATTCTCAGTAATTGTTTCAACTACTGCGGTAGCTGTTTTAGATAACTACTTCAAAAATACAATGAGCATGATGGGGAGTGATGTAATTAGTGTATCTAAAACCCCATCGGTGCAAATGGGTTCGCTGAGCGACGATATCCGTAATCGGAAAGACATTGATTTCAAAGTAGCCGAACGCTTGCAGAAGCGTATGCGATTAGGTCGGGGAATGAGCCCAAACGAAACGTTTGATAGAACAGAAATAACTTTTCGAGAAAATGAAACCAAGCCTAATGTCGGCGTTATGGGGAGTAATGAGAACTACCTCGCCAATAATTCATTCAATCTTGAAGACGGACGTAATTTTACTGCAGATGACATTCAATACCGACGAAATGTGGTATTGCTTGGTAAAGATGTTCAGGATTTACTTTTCAAAAACGAATATCCTATTGGGAAAGAGATTCGATTCAAAGGAAAACCATTCACTGTGATTGGCATCTTGGAACCGAAGGGACAAATATTTGGTCAATCTTTTGATAATTTTGTTTTGATACCCTACACAACGGCTATTAATACCTACGGGGCAAATAGAAATATCAGCATTCAGGTACGCGCACCCGAAGTTGGTTTTATTAAGGAAACGGTAGAAGAACTAACCGGTATTCTTCGGGTAATTCGAAAAGTAAGCCCCGGAGAAAAAAATGATTTCGAAATTTCCACCAATGATACGCTTGCTGGCACTTTCGACGTTTTTACCAGTGCACTTTATATCGGTGGATTTTTTATTGGTTTGATAACCTTACTGGGCGCAGGTATTGGAGTGATGAATATCATGTTGGTCTCGGTTTCGGAACGAAC
>JBDNFJ010000322.1:0-3611 GCA_041689895.1 Gracilimonas sp.
GCCCCCGATATGGTTAAGCCGCCACGGTCAATCCGGTATGCCGAACCTGCATTTGCCGGTTAGAGCAAAAGAGATTACCAATAAACCGGGTATTTGCCGTCCAAACATCGGGCTGTCCCAAAACTTCCATTGTTACCCATTTCGGGGTAGTGAAGTTCTTATCCTTGTGCGCCCGGAGATGGAGAAAATCCAAATTCAGGGCATCGAGAGTTCCGCTCAGGTTGTCATCATAATACGAGTCAGCAATAATCGGCGCGCCCCGGAAAACAATGTTTTCAAACCCGGCAACGTCTTTGATGTTCGCATCATAAGCGATCTGTTGCGGATGGAGAGATGCCTCAAAGCCATCTTTTATGACGGTCGTTGTGCAACAGAAATTGGGAAGCATACCCTTGAAAGAACCGAATCCCGGCTGTCTCCAAATCTTCTGCATCGTAACGAAATTGATATTTTCCGCAGTCGTTACAACATTGGCTTTCCAATTAGCGAAATTAACCTCTGCGATGCTTCCGTACTCAGTGGATGTGTTAGTATCAAATAGATCCCCCAAGCCATTAACATGCTCCTTGGGATCTTCACCGGCAGCCGTATGAAGTGCAGCGCCCGAAATGATATCATTGGCAAGCTGAATCCTCGCGGCCATTTGAATATCTTCCAGATACGTCATAGTTAGATCAACCATCGCCTCTTCACCTGCGTTCTGAATCTGATCAAGCAAGTTGAGAGTGTTAGATCCTACAACACCGGAATTAAGTTTGAACCGGAGGCCGTCAAGCAAGGTCTTTTTTGACTGATCGATGACGGTGTTGACGCCGTACCCACCACGATTCGATCCCTGGTACTTAAAGGGGATACGGACCATGAGGCCACCGTCAACGGTTTCGTGGGGCTGAATTGCCCAATTATCAAGCGTGAATGCGTTGTTTGTGAGTTTCCACAGCAGCGCGCTCTGTTTACTCAGAATATCTACCGGAGTCTTTTGAAGCCAATAGTATTCTGTAGTTGCATTAAGCTGTCCTATTGAAGCCATTTTCACTTCTCCTTATATATCGGGAGGGTTAACCGGCGGCCCTAAAGGCTTCCTTCATCCCCTCACGGAGTGCTGCGCCAGTTGTTTTTTCTTTTGGCTTATCGGTTCCGGCGCTGCTACCTGCTTTGGTAACAACTTTTCCGGCTTCCGACTCACCAGCTTTTAGTTTTAGTCGGTTCTGAAAATCATCGTTTGCGGTGGATACTTCTTGGAGTTTTGCTTTTAACTGAGCGTTTTGTATCTCCCGGTAGGCAAGAAATTCGTCCATAATTCCGGTTCGATCAGTCTGCATCTTCTCGTGTATCGCTGCCTGCATTTCAGGGTTATTGAAGTCAGGGTTTTTATCTTGCCATTGTTTTTCACCTTGTCTAGCATCCCGGTCGTTGAGTTGCTTTGCAAACTTTGCTGACATCTTTTCAGATGTGGAAGCCTCTATTTTTTGAGCCAGTACGGTCCGAGCCTGCCTTTCCAGCTGGCCACGTTCCTTTGTGTAGCCAGGATCATCAACGTCAAGGCCGTCAAGGTTCTTGTCAATCTTTGCCAGCTCTGCATCATAATCCGGTGGTTTAACCGGAGCAGATTTGACCTGAGCAAGTTTGGCTTGAGCCTGTGCATCTGTAAGCTGTTGCCGTGCCGTGCCAAGTTCATTCCCTTGCCGGTCGATTAATGCCTGCATTTCAGAAAACCCTTTTGCCGCATCTTCCGGAGTTTTATAACTCGTTCCGGGAATAATCGGTTGGCTCTCCAGCTTCACATCTGCTTCTTCAACTGCCTTTGCCGTTTTTGCATCCGCCATTTCGTACTCCTTTTCCGGGCCGTGCTGAGTGTATCCGTTTCCGGCTCAGTCTGCGGGTATCCCGAACTTTGGTGTTGAACAAAAAAAAGGCCCGAACTTATGGCGCATATAGCGTTATCCATAAACTCGGACCTCTAACTATCCGTAAAAAACACGGAGTTTTCGGTATCCTAATTTTCTGTTATCTCGACCTTAAAACAATTAAAATAGAAAATCAAGTGTTTTCATGCCATCTCGGTTATTCGGAAACTTTTTTGTATCATCCCGACACCGCCCGACGTCGCATTGACTTCAAAACTCACAACAGCCTTCCCAGTCGGGCATGATTCCAACCAGTTCAAATACTTCTCTTCCATCCACGCCGAGCAAGAATCTTTGATCTTACCGGCACCGCGTTCGGCGAGCGACCTTTTCTTGACGATAATATCCATAATCAGCCCGCAGGTACCAGATTATTCCGTTTAAGACATTCCTTGTAATCCTTCCGTGATTCCCACGGCTTCATTTCGTATTCAGGCTTTATGACGGCTTCGGCGGACTTGAGCCACGAAACATCATTGGCCGAATCACATTGTATCCCGCCGTGCCCCGGAAGGAACACACGAGCAGTTCGGTTGCCGCACTTCTCACATTTACCCCATTTTTTATATTCAGCAATGGTGGAGAATCGTTCTTGTTTGTGCCCACACTTTTGGCATTCATAATCAAATAGCGGCATTATTTTTTCTCCTTTTGCGCTTCAACCTTTTGCCTCACATCTGGGGATTGCCCTTGGTCGGGTTGCAGCATCCCGGCTATTTGTTGTACGGCTTCTTGGGGAAGGCCAGCATCCATCAAAATACTCAATGCCTGGTCAACCAACGGTCCTGACGTCCTTGCCACTTCTTCTTTCCAGTTGGGTAAATTCAGTGTTTCAAGTAAATAAGGAGTCGATATCTTTCCGGATTCGGCAAGTTTCATAACCAGTTCTTGGACTTGAAGTGAAGTTCTCGGTACAGTTGACCCGGACTCAACAACGAAATTAAACTTCCTGCCGGCATAATCCGTACCGACAAATTCCTCTGGTTGGCCACTCACGCTTACAAGATCAGAATCAGTACCCCAGTTTTGCCATAATCCAATTGCCCACTTACTACGGTTCTCAGCTAGGGATTCGACTGATACTGTTTTTGGCTGCAAAGCGATCTGGTTTTTTTCTTGCAATGCGACAATCGCAGATGCCGCTATGACCCCGTTCGGAGCTTCTCCACGGTCAGCTTTTTCAATGGCATGAATCCGATCGTGCAATTCAATCAATTTATCAAGAACAGTGAAGAATGTTTGAGGAAGATTTGGAATCGGCATAAACTCAATACGAGCGTTTGGGATTGACGGTTGCAGTATCAACCTGCCAGCTTTATTATTATCGGACTCGATCATCTGCCTCGTAATTCCACAATGTTTTTGAATGATAAGCGGGGGAGTCATCACATTCCGCGTCCAGGCCACCAGCTTTTTAAGAATTTTGTTGATGTAATGCAGCATATACCCCGTTTGCTCATACGCAGCAAATCCCCAGATACTCATGGGGTCTTTGTACGAATTGGCAAGATATACCGGGAACCTACCCCACGGGTGAGTCGTTTTGGCTAGCTTATCTTCAAGTTTTGAATTAATATTTGGGTTACTTGAATCATCAAGGACAATATACCCATTTTCCCCTTTGTTCTTTTTCCCATCAGCCATGGTCACAGTGATCTTCCGTATGCCATCTCTATAAATAGGATTCTGCACAGTGCCCATAAC
>JBDNFJ010000323.1:0-19838 GCA_041689895.1 Gracilimonas sp.
CAGTAACTTTGTCAGTAGATATCATGGCAGGAAGTTTAGTTAACTATTTAAATTTAAGGAACTTAAATATACTAATTTCCTGCCTTTCTATTACTTTAAATTCAATAAAACAACCGTTTTTCTTACATCGAACTCAGGTTAAAAGCTTTCAGCCCAATCAATAAATTTCAGGAAACTGCTGGGTGTCTGCTTTGTTCATTATTTGGTAGATGGCCTCATAAATATCTTCGGCATTTGGCTTGCTGAAGTAATCTCCATCCGAAGCGTAAGCCGGACGATGATTGTGGGCAGTTAGGCATTTGGGCTCGGAATCCAGATTAAAATATCCACCCTGCTCTTCCAGAACTTTATGCAGAATGTAAGCAGAGGCTCCGCCCGGGACGTCTTCATCAATAATCAGCAATCGATTGGTTTTTGCCACGGATTTTCCAATCATATGATCCAGATCGAATGGCAGCAAGGTGCGGACGTCAATCAGTTCTACTGAAATACCGGCTTCTTCTAACATCGGAAGCGTACTTTCCACAATATTAAATGTTGAACCATACGAAACTACCGTGATGTCTTTTCCTTCCTTCACTATTTCCGGCTTGCCTAAGGGCGCAGTGAATTCTCCTAAATTAGCGGGTAAATCTTCTTTGAGGCGATAGCCGTTCAACGGTTCGATGACAATGGCAGGATCGTCTCCCTGAAGCAGCGTGTTGTAAAAACCGGCCGCTTCTGTAAGATTTCGAGGAACACAGAGATGCACTCCTCGTGCTCCGTTAATAATCACTCCCATGGGAGAACCTGAATGCCAGATTCCTTCCAACCGGTGGCCGCGGGTGCGTATAATTAGCGGCGCTGCTTGACCGCCTTTGGTACGATAGCGCAGGGTGGCTAAGTCATCTGAAATTCCTTGAAAACAAAAGAGCAGATAATCCAAATACTGGATTTCTGCAATCGGGCGTAATCCACGGATCGACATCCCAATGCCTTGCCCTAAAATAGTTGCTTCACGGATTCCCGTATCGCTGATGCGAATCTCGCCATATTTATCTTGTAAGCCTTCGAGGCCTTTGTTAACATCGCCGAGCTTTCCGGTATCTTCCCCAAAAATTAGCGTATTTGGATATTTATTAAATAACGCATCAAAGTTTTCGCGAATCACTAAACGACCATCTACACGCTTCGGTTCATCCGGATATTCAGGATCAACCTGCTTCACCTTCAATGGCGATTTATCCGTTTGGCTGTATAAGTGAGAGCTATAACGTTCCTTATTTTCTTCTCGGGATTTCTTCACCCACTCGGCTAATTCTTGTCGTGCAGAGTTGTTGGTTCCCGCTGTAACTGCTAAGGCTTTGCGTGCAGCTGATAAAATATCTTTGCGGATAGCGGTTGGATAATTTTTAAGCTTTTTAGAAAACTCTTCCAGTTTGGCCTCACCACTTTCATCCTGCAGATTATCGATGAGCTCAACCACCTCCGCTTTCTCTTTCTTGATTGGCTCCATGAAGGCACTCCAAGCGGCTGCCTTAGCTTCATTTACTTCGTTCTGAGCCTCTTGCTTCAGCTCGTCCAGCTTTTTAACGGGAGCGATTTTGTGCTTTAAAATCCATTGACTTAAGTGATCTAAACAACAAAATTCTTCTTCCCACTTCAAGCGTTCTTCGGTTTTATAACGTTCGTGCGAACCCGAAGTTGAATGCCCTTGTGGCTGGGTAACATCCTGTACATGAACCAGAACCGGAACATGTTCTTCGCGGGCAATTTTAGCGGCTTTAGCATAGGTTTTTTGTAAAGCTTGGTAATCCCAAGCTTTCACCGTCAATATTTCATATCCATTTTTCTCTTTCGTACGCTGGAACCCACTTAGCACTTCCGAGATACTTTCTTTGGTAGTCTGATACTTTTTATGCACCGAAATCCCAAAACCATCGTCCCATACCGACATCAATAACGGAATTTGTAATACGCCTGCTGCGTTGATGGTCTCCCAAAATACACCTTCTGATGTACTTGCATCACCTATAGTTCCGAAAGCAATCTCATTTCCTTTGTTCGAAAATTTCTTCCATTCTTTGCCTTTTAATGCCTTTTCATTTCGATATACTTTGGATGCTTGCGCCAGCCCAAGCAGGCGAGCCATTTGTCCGCCCGTTGGTGAAATATCGGAAGAGGAATTTTTTGACTTTGTTTGATCCATCCATTGGCCATCTTCATCAATCAGGCGAGTAGCGAAATGTGAGTTCATCTGACGGCCGGCCGAACTTGGATCGGCTTCTACATCTGCATGAGCATATAGTTGGGCAAAAAGCTGCTGGGGAGTTGTCCCGCCAATGGCCAACATAAATGTTTGATCTCTATAGTATCCCGATCGAAAATCACCGTTTTGGAACTGCTTGGCCATCACAATTTGTGGTAGCTCTTTTCCGTCTCCAAAAATTCCAAACTTAGCTTTTCCGGTGAGTACTTCTTTTCTACCGATTAATGACATATACCTACTTACCCATCCCAGTTTAAAATCGGCAAGGATTTCCTTCTTCTGTGCTGCGGTAAAGGTGTTTTTTTTCTTTTTTTCTTTTACTTGAGCCATTTTCTAATTCTTTTCTGAAATTTTTAGGAAGGCGCCCTCATAATCGCGTCAATAGTATAAGGAAAAGCGCTTTTTTATGAAACAGGCCACACAGCGCTCATCGTTCTATTTTCATTAAAGGTGGTTAAAATTGAGCTTCTTTATTCATTTCCGAAGAATGTAAACCATAGTTCATTCGGCCGAATATGTAGTGAGCTACTCGGTAAAACCTCCCTTAGTCATTTTCATAGGATCTAATGCCTTGTCCAGTTCTTGATCCGAAAGATCGGTCATTTCTTTAGCTACTTCTTTTAGAGCACGTCCTTCTGCAAATGCTTTTTTAGCAATTTTGGCTGCTTTATCATACCCAATAATGGGGTTCAAAGCGGTTACCAAAATCGGATTCTTTTCAATCATAGATGCGATATTTTCTCTTCTCACCTTCAAAATCGATACGGAACGATCGGCGAGGTTTCTGGCGGCATTGCCCAACAATTCTATGGATTGTAATAGGTTATGAGCCACTACGGGTAGCATCACGTTTAGTTCAAAATTTCCGGCTTGTCCGCCAATAGTTACGGTTGCATCGTTGCCCATTACTTGGGCACAAACCATGGTAAGCGATTCTTCAATCACCGGATTCACTTTGCCCGGCATGATGGATGAGCCTGGCTGCAAAGCAGCAAGCTCCACTTCTCCTATACCACTGTTAGGACCCGAATTCATCCAGCGCAAGTCGTTGCCGATTTTCATTAATCCAACGGCAATAGTTTTAAGCTGCCCACTTAATTCAACGGGCGCATCTACGGTTGCTTGTGCTTCAAAGTGATTTTCTGCTTCCGTGAATTCCTCTCCCGTCAATTCAGATATTTTAGCCGCAAAATTCTTCCCAAAGTCTTTATGTGTGTTGAGCCCGGTTCCTACTGCTGTTCCTCCTTGAGGAAGTTCACTCACTCGCGGTAATGCAGATTGAAGTCGCTCAATGCCTAATTCAACCTGGCGAGCATATCCGCCAAATTCCTGCTCAATAGTTACCGGCATCGCATCCATTAAATGTGTACGTCCTGTTTTGACTACATCGGCGTATTCTTTTCCTTTTTCCAGAAAAGTTTGGTGAAGGTGCTTCAGCGCTGGAATCAAATTATGCTGCACGGCTTTAACCGCTGCAACACGGATAGTGGTTGGAATTACATCGTTGGAGCTTTGTCCATAATTAATGTGATCATTGGGATGAATATTTACATCCAAATCTTTTTTAAGCTCGTTGGCCCGATGGGCAATTACCTCATTGGCATTCATATTGGTAGAAGTACCCGAGCCGGTTTGAAAGATATCAATCACAAATTCTTTGTCATGAAGTCCGTCAATTACTTCTTGCGAAGCTGCTTGAATAGCTTCCGATACCTTTTCATCTATCAGCCCCAATTCAAAATTTACGATGGCGGCCGTCTTTTTTACATATCCCAAAGCCTCAAGAAATTCGCGACTGAATTTAATCCCACTTACCGGGAAGTTATCATGTGCTCGCTGGGTTTGAGCTCCATACAAAGCTTCATTTAGAACTTTCACTTCACCCATAGAATCTTTTTCGATACGATATTCGCTCATTCTTCTTACTTTTAAGTTATCGGTTTCCGTTTGTAAGGTATGCTGAAATGCAGGCTATTCTTTTCAGATTTCAAAGCCTGAGCAACACTTCAAGATAAAGAAAAAAGAGTGTAGATAGTATGAATTCGACGATAAACTTTATGATGCAGAGGAGCTATTTTATCAGCGGAAAGCTTTGCAGGTATATCTTTTCCGGCACCTAAATAAATCTCAAATAAGAGAAGCTATTACAGATCTTTCGAATACATACGGTAGCTTTTGTCGAGCTTTCCACCAAGGCGCTCTGCCACGTGAATCATCCCAACATTAGTTTCCAGTATCCAGCTCATCTCCGACACTGTTTTACCGTTTGCTTTCAAGCCATTTTCGATTGAGCGTAGGTGAAGCAACGCATCAATACCTTTGCCCTGCCATTCCGGTAATACGCCCATCAAAGCGGTTCTTAGCTCATTTATTTTCTTTCTTTTGAGCAGTAGTTTAAAAATACCAAAAGGGAAAAGCCTCCCGTTCATGCCTTTTATAATCTTGTTAATATTGGGCAAGCCAATAGAAAAAGCCACCGGTTCCCCGTTAATCTCGGCAACATGGGCAAAATCGGTATTAACAATCATCTTTAAATCTTTACCAGTTGCTTCAAATTCAGCTTCTGTAAGTGGAATAAAACCCCAATTGTTTTTCCAGGCTTCATTAAAAATCCGGCGCACCATATCAATCTCCGAATGCATTTTTTTGAGATTAACGGGGCGGATTTTTATGTCTGGAAGACGCTTCTTTACAATTTTCATTGCCCTCTTCATGCGATCTAACGACACGGTTTCGGTATCTACAAGGTAGGCATACATATCCATGGCTTTGGTAAAGCCGGCGCTCTTAATCAGTTCATCATAATAAGGAAAGTTGTACGGCATCATGATGTAGGGGTCTTTGTCAAACCCATCTATTAGTACGCCAATAGTATCCATCATACTTGGACTGGCGGGCCCCAATACATCTTTCATCCCCTTGTCGCGCAACCAATCTTCGGCCACACGAAATAATAGGTTTGCGGTATGCTGATCGTTTATACACTCAAAAAAACCAAAATGTCCGGTTTTGGTACCATGAAATTTATTATATCGATGATCAACAATAGCTGCAATTCGACCTACATCTTTACCGCCTTTTTCGGCAATAAAAAAAGCCGCTTCTGCATTTTCATAGAACGGATCTTTGTTGGCATCAATCAGTTTTTTTTGATCCATTCTCAGCGGCGGCACCCAGTGTTCCTGCCCTTCGTAAAACGAGTAGATGAAATTTACGAATCGCTTTTGCTCGTCTTTAGTGGAGACGATAGTAACACCGGAACTATTCATATAGCGTATGTATGTAAGATTGTCGGTTATTCAGTAGCAGAATGGCCGTTTTGATCAATGACCCCGTTCTTTAGTCCAACTTTTCTAAAAGCTTCCAAGATTTGATCTAAATGACTATCGGTATGAGTAGCCATATAACTGGTTCTCAAAAGAGATTGCCCGGCGGGTACAGCCGGTGGAATCACGGCATTTACATATACGCCTTCTTCAAAAAGATCTTTCCAGAATTTAAAGCAATCCATCATTTCCCCAATCACCACCGGTATGATAGGACTTTGACTGCTCCAAACATTAAAACCTAAATCACGAAGCTCTTTACGCATATAGTTGGCAATTACTTCCAGACGCTCCAGCCTCCAAGTTTCTTCCTGAAGAATTTCCAGCGCTTTCAAAACAGTTGCCACGTTCGCAGGCGGCATAGATGCACTAAAGATATGGGCAGGCGAATTATGGCGGATAAATTCGATTACCGGCTTTTCCCCTACCAGAAAACCACCAAGAGATGCGAAAGACTTAGAAAAAGTGCCGCTAATTAGATCTACCTGATCCGTCATTCCAAATACAGAAGCAGAGCCACGGCCACCAGCTCCAATCACTCCAATGGCATGTGCGTCGTCCAAGTAAAGGCGTGCATTAAATTCTTTAGCCAATTTCAATAATTCAGGCACCTTTGCCAGCGTACCAGACATGGAAAAAACTCCATCAGTGACTATAATTTTACCGGCATCAGGATCGGCTCGCTCTAACAGCTTACGAAGCTGAGCCATATCGTTATGCTGATACCGCATGGTTTTCGCATTTGAAATCAGCGTTCCTACAACTATACAAGCGTGATTGTCTTTATCCGAAAAAATAATATCGTTTCGGCCTGCAATGGTTTGGATAGAACCTTCATTGGTTTGATACCCCGTACTAAACAATACACAGGCTTCTTTGCCCATAAACTCGGCCAACTTTTCCTCTAAAACGAGATGGCTATCCAGCGTTCCATTCAGATAACGTGAACCTGTACATCCGGTTCCATATTTGGTAAGTGCCTCTTGCGCCGCTTTGATAGTACGTGGATCGTTGGTGAGCCCAAGGTAATTGTTGGAGCCCGCCATAATCACCTTATTTCCCTCAATTTCTACAACTGTGCCATCGGTTGCTTCAAGTGGCTTGAAATAGGGATATAATCCCAATTCTTTCACTTCATCCGCTTTCGTAAAGTTAAAAGCTTTGGAAAAAACATCAGATTTTGTGGCGCTGGTTTTTGTATCGGCCATTCGGTAATTCATTAACAAGATTCTAAATAAGCAACGCAATATAGCCACTATCCCACTTCATTCAAATTTTAGCTATCTAAAGTGTGATGCTTCCAAGCGCTGTGAAATGGACTTTATTTCATCACAAAGATATGAAATAATTACGTTCACTTCCGAGCTAAGTGCAATTAACAGCAATTTATAAAGAAACTCAAATAAGCCCGCTATTTAAGTTTTTTTGCTCTACCAGTTTTTCATACTCTCGAAACAAAAGCTCAAAATGATCATCCATCGTTCCAATTTGTTCTTCGGCTGTTTTTGCACATGCTGCTTTCAGCTCTTTTCTGTCTCGGGATATAATTTCGAGTAGGGCTTTTTTTAGAGATCCACTATCGCCCGGTTCATAGGTTGTAGCAATATCAGGAGTAGCAATATCTGCGGCTCCACCTCTTTCTGGAACCACAACCGGCAAGCCGCTACATACGGCTTCGGCCACCACAATGCCATAGGTTTCTGCGGAAGAGCCGTGCACAAAGTAATCGCAGGATGCGAGAATATTAGCCAATTCATCTCGGTTTTCGGTAAAGCCCATTAATTGCACATGGGGTGTTTTGTTGGCTTTATATTCTACGAATTTACGGATGGGGCCGTCTCCAAAAACAAGCAATCCCATAGGTTCTTCTTCGGCAGCTTGTGAAAAACCGTCAATTACTGTTCCTAATCTTTTTTCGGGATGATGCCGGCTGATAGCAATCATCAGCTTGGCCGTTTCGGGTAGCCCAAATTTTGCCAGCAGCTCAGCGCGCAGCTTTTTATCGCGCCGGTTGGGCGAAAAAAAGTCCTTATCTATACCAAAGGGTACAGGAATAGGATTTTTTACTCCATGCTTACCAATACGTTCGCCCAGCCAATCGCCACTTACTACGGTGGCATCAAAATTTGAACTCAAACGCTTCAGATAATTCCAATAAAACCCAAACAGCTTGTCAACTTTATCGAAGCCTAAGGCATTTCCCAACAGCGTATGTGGATAAGCTGCCACCGGATCTTGGTGGAAAATAAAGGTTTTGACGGCCTCTCCCTTCCACCTTCCGGCAAACCAGCCACCGGTCCAGGGCGAGGAGCCTTCTACCACATCCGGCTTCTCGCGGTCTAAAATATGATGAACCGCTTTTTCTCTCCATAAAATATAATAGCGCCAGTCAACCGGCAATCGCGGTCCTTTTACCCAAATCACGCGCCCTCCATATCGTTCTTCCTCTCCCCAATCTTCACCGGGTGCTACAATCACGATTTCATGGCCGTGCTCGGCGCCGGCTTTCAGCTTTTGGTTGATATAGGTTTTTACCCCACCGCCTTGATCTGTATAAAACTCCGCAACATCAATAATTTTCATAAATCAATTCTTTTACAACAGCTCATAAGGGACCGGAAGCGTTAATGCTTTTCGGTAGTTTTCGAGTAATTTTCCATTAATTTCATCCCACTCATACGCAAGTGCTTTTTCTCGGGAGGCCGTTTTCATTTTTTCCCTTAAAGATTCATTAGATGTGATGATGGATAATTTTTTGGTGAAATCTGCTTTATTTCCCGGCTCAGCTAATCCGCCATTCACCCCATGTTCAACCAACGATTTACTACCCGTGGCGTTGGCTACCAAACAAGGTAAGCCACTGCTCATTGCTTCCAACGTTACGTTACCAAAAGTTTCGGTGTGTGATGGAAACAGGAATACATCACTGCTGGCATACGCACGAGCCAGCTCTTCACCTTCCAGAAATCCGGTGTAGTGCGCTTCCGGCATTTTCTTAATCAGCTCAGCTTTTGCTGGTCCATCGCCTACAACCAGCGCTTTTACATTCTTATTATTCGCTGCCACCTGCTGAACAGCATATCTGTACGTATCTAATTCTTTTTCCCAAACCAGTCGAGATACAAATGTTACAACAATATCACCCTTCTTAAATCCGGCTTTCTCTCTCCAGGTTTCATCTCTTTTTTCCGGAGAATATAGTGCCGTATTTACTCCTCGTGCCCATATTTTCATGCCCGAGTTAAATCCATGCGCTTCCAACTCATCAATCATCGATTGCGAAGGCACATAAACATGTGTGCAGGAATTATAAAACCAACTTAAATATCTCCACGTTATAAACTCAATCGGCGTTAAGCCATAATATTTAAAATAACTGGTAAAATGTGTGTGGTATGAAGACACTACCTGCACCCCGTTCCGCTGCGCCCATTTCAACGCTTTATAACCGGCTGGATCGGGAGTGGCTATATGCACCAACGTGGGTTTGAATTGCTCTAACTCTTTTTGGGCCTTAGTAGATAGGCCAATAGTTACCCGATACTCTCCTCTCCCCGAAACCGGCATCCGAACCGAAGGCAGAGAAACTAAGCGTCCATTATGCTGTAAATCAGGCTTTTTTACCGTTGGCCCAAAAACTAATACAGCAATTCCCTGCCCTTCTAAATACTCAACCAATCGGTTTAAAGTGAGGGAAACACCATCTCTAATGTGATTATAATTGCCTGTAAAAAGAGCGACTCGTAATTCTTTCATAAAAATTTAAAAGCAGATAGCAGATTTGTATCTTAATTGCCCTACGATGGGTTTTTCAATTATCTCATATCGTGGAAAATAATCTTCAAATATAAGGAATTTAATGAAAGCCTTTGTAACCGGAGCAACAGGTTTTATCGGAAGTCATTTGGCAGAAGCACTCCTCCATTCTTCTGATTTCAGCGAGGTGCGTTGCCTGATTCGGCGCAACGAAAAATGGCTCACCGGAATAGATATTAAACCCATTCGGGGGGATCTATCCAACCTGAAGGCGCTCGATAAGGGGCTGGACGGCGTAGATGTTTTATTCCATCTGGCGGCTATTGTAAAAGCGCCAACCAAAAAAGAATTTACGCACGCAAATGTAGATGCTACTGAAGACCTCGTGCGTTTGGCTCAAAAAAAAGGGATTAAAAATATAGTAATTCTTTCGTCGCTCGCCGCTGCCGGTCCCAGCAATGGCACGCCAAAAACAGAAGACGAGCCGATGAAACCGGTAAGCATGTACGGCTTCTCAAAAAAGGAGATGGAAGCCCGTGTTAGAAAAGCAGCGCTTGAAAATGAAAGCATCAAAATTATTCGTCCACCTGCGGTTTATGGGCCACGGGAAGATCAGATTTATTCATTCTTTAAAGCATGCTCAAAAGGTGTTTGTCCTATTATAGGCGATGGGAACAATCCACGAGTTTCGATGGTGTACGTGAGCGATTTAATTGATGGAATTATGCTTGCCGCTCAGAAAAAAGACCCGGGGATTCATACTTATTTTATTGCGGGAGAAGGCACATATTCCTGGAATGAGATCAAAGCAGTTACTTCCAGAGTATTGGGTAGAAAAACGATTCCAATAAAAATAAATCGCACATTCGTGAAAAAATTAGCCGGAGTTATTGAAAACGTTGCATCATTATTTGGCGTATATCCCGTTGTGAATAAAGAAAAAGCCAACGAGTTAATACTGGAATGGACCTGCAGCTCCGATAAAGCGGGCAACGAATTACACTATCACCCCAACGTTTCTTTAGCAGAAGGAATCTCACGCACCATTCACTGGTACAAAAAGCATAATTGGTTATAGCGATATGAAATACATCTCGAATATTATTCTCATTGGAAGCCTTGCAACATTTTTGGCAGCCACGGCAATTGCTCAGGAAAAGCTAACCCAGAACTACAGTCAGGTTATGGAAATTCCTTCCGTAGTAGCCATGGAGGCTTCTTCCTCTCACCTGTATATTTTGTCTGAACAAGATGGAATGGCCGTTTTTCGAGCCTATGCTAATTCCCTGCAATGGCTGTACACCTCATCAGGTATGCAACGCCGAGGAGATCGCATCATGGCAGATATCCGCTTTGCATATCTGTTCGGAAATTCCAGAAGGCTAACCGTACTTGAGCCTACATCTGTTCTGGGAGTGTATTCATCAACGGTTTTACCGGCAAAGCCCAATGCCGCCACGCGAATTGGAAATTCCATGTATGTCGCTCTGGGAGATGATGGGCTTGGTGAGCTATCGCTAAATACACCTGAGTCGGTTGATTCTAAAGTACGAAAAATAGCTGCTTCGCAGATTGGAGATGCTTCCGTATTAGATTTAAGATCTACCGATTACAGCAAACAGCTTTTTGTACTAACCGATGCTCCTGCCCTTTTCGTGTTTAGTATGAAAGACACCACCTTAGAACTGGCCCAACAAATATCTCTCAGAACGCCCATTGCCCATATTTTTATAGATGAAGAACAAGTTTGGGGAAGTACCAACAGCGGAGAAATCTATGAGATTCGCTCTACCGGAGTTGGAAAGCGAATCGGGATTACCAACGAGTCTGTCGATCAGGTGTTAAGCTGGAACAACCAGCTTTTTATTCGAACGGAGTCAGGACGAGTATGGGTTTCTGATCCTTCAGGCCTAATTGGCATCTGGAAAGATGATCCCGAAGCCGGAAATTACTTAGCCGACAGTGGCGACCGTTTGTGGATTTCTGAAAATAATAAAATCACCGAGGTAAAGATGAAGCAAGGCGCTTCTAATCCTTCAGGTGAAATTTCGAACGAGTTCAAGCTCAAGCCTATTCCCAATCAAATTATCACGTACCCAAATCCGCTAATTTTAGCCTTAGAAATGGAAGAAACCCATTCGGCTGGTGAGGTAGAACTTTCTTATCGTTCTAACGCCAAAAACGTCAAAATCAGAAAACAGGGGTTTTATTGGCAGCCAAGTGTAAATCAGGTGGGTATTTACCGCTTTAATATTGTAGCCACTAATGCTGATGGAGCCACCGATAGTACTCGTTTTGTAGTGGACGTTCGCTCCTTTAATTCCCCACCCCGTTTTAGTCCGGTTCGCGCAGCAAGTATTGCTATGAACGAGAAATATACTATCAACTTCAATGCTACCGACCCGGAAAGCCCATCCAACTCTTTAGTTCGATATATCGGCGTTGATACACCGGATGGAGCTTCTATCAACGAAAAAACAGGAGCATTTACCTGGACTCCCACTGAGCGCCAGGTAGGCAAAACTACTTTCAGAATTATTGCGACCGATCGCTTAGGTGCCGCATCTTCTATTGATGTGACGCTCACCGTGCTGGATATCTCCAGAGACGAAGGTAACAACTAACCATCCCTACTTCCTTTTTTTAGCTAATAACCTGAAATTATATTCTCTTTTGCACACCAACGATTTTGCTCATCACCTGTTGAACTGGTATCAGGATCATAAAAGATCCATGCCCTGGCGGGGCGAGGCCGATCCTTATAAAATCTGGATTTCCGAGATCATGCTTCAGCAAACACGGGTTGATCAGGCCACTCCGTACTTTCAGCATTTCATTTCTCTTTTCCCAACCGTACACGCTTTAGCTAAAGCTGAACAGCAAGAAGTTCTTAAAGCTTGGGAAGGATTGGGATATTACAGCCGCGCCCGAAATTTACACGCAGCAGCTAAAATGGTTGTGGATGATTTTGATGGAAAACTGCCTAAAACCTATGATGAAATTATACAGTTAAAAGGCATTGGGCCCTATACAGCAGCCGCTATCACCAGTATCGCCTTCAATAAAGCAAATGCGGTAGTAGATGGAAATGTAATTCGTGTACTTACCCGCTATTATGGAATTGAAGATGATACGCGGAGCTCCAAGACCAAAAATATAGTACAGGAATTTGCCAGCGAGCTTATAGATGAAGATCACCCCGGTGAATTCAATCAAGCACTCATGGAGCTGGGTTCTATTGTATGCACTCCCACAGAACCCGATTGCCTAAACTGTCCAATTCAAGCCGGATGTGTGGCTAATAAAATGGCTAAAACAGATACTATTCCCTACAAATCACCTGCAAAGAAAAAGCCTCATAATATAATTGGTGTTGGGATTATTGAGCGTGAAGATGGCAAAGTGCTAATCGCTCTACGACCTGAAAACGCCATGCTTGGGGGATTATGGGAATTTCCCGGAGGCAAAATGGAAAAAAACGAGCGTATTGAAGAAACCGTTGAGCGCGAGCTTCAGGAAGAATTAGGCGTAAAAGTAAAAGCATACAAAGAGCTCATGAGCCTGAAACATACCTATTCGCATTTCTCCATCACTTTGCATGCTTGGTTTTGCAAACTCATATCCGGAGAGCCTAAGCCCAAATCAAGCCAAGAAATTCACTGGGTGAACCGTTCCGAGTTAGAACAATTTCCTTTCCCCAAAGCCAATAAAATACTCACCGAACGACTGATGAAAGAAGAAGAAGGTGATTTGGGATTGTAAGAGATAATAGTCCAATTAAATTCTGAAATATCATCACTTAACAGCAACACCGGCAATATGCGGAATAATGGGGATTAAAATAGTGCGTTGCGAAAAGGCCTGCTGAGTAACTTTACTAAATCCTGATACTTGAATAATTCGCCCGGTATCGCGAGTTACATTGCACCCGTCGAAGAGCCATTTCCATGAGTTTTTAACTATCTTCTGAACCTTGCATATCCAACTATGTTTATGCCCTCTCACATGCTCTATATACACAAATTTGCCACCGGGTTTCAATATTCGTTTTATCTCTGACAACACCTTAGGCAGATTTTTTACCGAGCACAGCACTAAGCTGCTTAGCACCATTTCTGTAGAATAATCAGATAATTTCATCTCTTCCGCTTTCCCCTCATAAACTTCAACATGAAGGCCATATTTTTTGGCACGACGCTTTAGCACCTCATGAAATCCGGTGTTTGGTTCGATTACTTTTACCCTTGTACCCGGCTTCAAATATCTGAAATTAGCTCCATATCCGGCTCCTATTTCAACTAAAATGTCGGGGTGATTTTTAAGCAACTCCCCTTTGCGCTCTCCATATTTGAGGTGCATATAGGCATCAATGAGATTAAAAAACCAAAAAGTGATCATTTGAATCAATTTGTCCAGATTTTGTTATGCACACAGAGCCGCACGGAGTTATCCTTTGTTATCGGCTTTGCTGGAAAATACCATAGTATAATTAAATCAAACGAACGAATTGCCTAAAAAACAGAATTCCTATAAAACCATCTCCCAAAAAAAGCTACTTCAATTAAAACCATTTCTGGATGATTTGGTACAAAAAATTGAACAACCGGAGTACATTGATAAAGATCCGGTCCAATTTATGCATGCTTTTGAGGATAAGGCCGATCAGGCACTGGCGGGCTTTTTTGCGGCAACCATGGCTTGGGGGCGCCGGGATATCGTAAATGCTAAAGTTGAGAATCTCCTGCAGCGCATGCAGTACAAACCTGCAGAATTTATTGGTAACTACTCCGAAAATGATGCCCCTAAGTTCGAGGGATTCAAGCACCGCACATTCAAACCTATAGACCTGCACTGGCTCACCAAAATACTTCAAACTATCTTACTCAAGTTTCAAAATTTTGAGAATTTTTGGGCTTTTTGCGCCGATATATCTCAACGTGAGAACCGCGAATTGGTGGCTGTTTTCCATGAACAATTCTTTTTATTCCATCCCGGCATGCCACAAAGAACAAAAAAGCATGTTTCTAATCCCGAAAAAAATAGCTCGGCAAAACGATTATATATGTACCTGAGATGGTGTATTCGTAAAAACAGCCCCGTGGATCTGGGAATCATGGACTTCATCTCTCCGGCTCAGCTAAAGATTCCTCTGGATGTTCATGTAGCCCGACAAGCACGTAAACTTGGACTTCTTTCCCGAAACCAAAACGACTGGAAAGCCGTGCTTGAGCTTAACGAAAGGTTGCGATTTTTAGCCCCAAAAGATCCCGCTAAGTATGATTATGCACTATTTGGAATTGGAGTTCTCGGGGCCGACATTCCTGAAGAATATCTCATAAATAAGAGAATTACTTAATGTATTATGGGCACTTCCAATTCTCGGTGTGAATGGCTATCTTTGGTGCCCCAATTATGGGGAAAAATCTAAACGAAAGGATGTGATACTTCATGTTAGGAGTCGAAGTTAAAGACAACGAAAGTGTTGACCGTGCAGTAAATCGCTTCAAGAAGCTGGTAACAAGATCACGTATTCTAAATGAATACAAAGATCGCCAACAATATACGAAGCCATCGGTTGAGCGCCGCGAAGCTATGAAAAAAGCAAAACGCGAACAACGACGTAGCAATCGCGACAACTTCTAAACGAAGTATACCCATTTTAAGCCCTTTGGTTTTACCCGAGGGCTTTTTTTATGGCCTGATGTAAATATCGAATTCCATCTTTCTGTTTTGTACCTGGTAGCACTATCTCTTTGTAGCCCAGTTTTTTTGCCTCTTTTTCCCGCTGCTCTAAATGAGGCACCGTGCGTACTTCGCCACCTAAGCCAACTTCTCCTATAAAAGCCATGTTCTGTACCACGGCCTTATCCATTAAGCTGGAAACCAATGCACAGCAAACGCCCAAGTCACCTGCCGGATCGCTTAGCTTAAATCCACCGGCAATATTTAAGTACACATCATAATTTGAGAAACTTTTGCCTACCCTTTTTTCTAATACTGCCAATAATAGAGCCAAGCGATTCCGGTCAAACCCATTGGCTGTTCTTTGGGGTGAACCGTAAGCGGAAGGAGTAACCAAAGCCTGAACTTCAATCAAAAGTGGGCGGGTACCTTCCATCGTACAAACCACGGCATTGCCACTAATCCCCGATGTTCTATCCGAAATAAATAGCTCGGAAGGATTGGAGACTTCACTCAAGCCATCCGATTTCATCTCAAAAACCCCCACTTCCTGAGCTACTCCAAATCTATTTTTCAAGGTTCGGAGCAATCGGTACGTATATTGTTTATCTCCTTCAAACTGAAGAACGGTATCTACCATATGCTCCAGTACACGCGGGCCGGCAATGTCTCCTTCTTTCGTCACGTGACCGATCACCAGCGTTGTAATATTCTTTTTCTTTGCAAGCTGCTGAAATAAGGCTGCACATTCTTTCACCTGCTGAATACTGCCCGGCATGCTCGAAAGTTCGGTCCTATACACGGTTTGAATGGAATCAACAATAAGCAGATCCGGCTGCATTTTTTGCGCCTCCGCGATGATGCTATCCACCTGCGTTTCGTTATAAACCAGGAGGTTTTTAGATTCAACCCCCAGCCGAGCAGCTCGCTGTTTAATTTGCCCCGCAGATTCCTCCCCCGCACAATACAAAATAGTGAGATCGGGATTAGATTTGGCAATTTGAAGCGTCAGGGTACTTTTCCCTACGCCCGGTTCTCCGCCAATCAACACATAAGAACCCGGTAAAAATCCACCGCCCAGTACCCTGTCTAATTCGGAAATATTGCTCTTGAATCGGCTTTTTTCGGAGGTTTCAACCTCATCCAATCTTTGAGGAGCAGCCAAAGAATCAAGTCCCTCAACCTTAGCTTTATGGGAAGATGAAGCTTTCTTAGAAATTGTTTTTTCTACAAAAGTATTCCACTCTCCGCAAGATGGGCAGCTTCCATTCCATTTGGGTGAAATGTAACCGCAGCTCGAACATTCATATTGGGTTTTTATCTTGGCCATAATTAATCCTGCTGTTGTATCTCAACCACTTTCTGATTTACATACCAAGTGGTAGCCATAATCCCTAAGCCAATACTTATGTAGTAACTGATGATTCTCCACAAGAAAACGGCGAGTCCAATAAAACCTTCTCTGGAAATTAATGGCCCCTGAAATATCACAAATAATCCTTCTACGCCTCCACTTCCACCTGGGGTAGGAACAACTAAAAAAGCCAAATTCATCGCTAAACTGCGAAGTACCGATAATACTTCAGGCGCCGGTAATAAGCTTAATACCACTATTGTTGGCAATGCAATTCGGGCCAGCCAAGAAGTGGTTGACAAGAAAAATGCCTTCACTAAAAAACTAAACGGTTTATTGCGAAGCTTATGCGCATATTTTTCCAGGTTTTCAGTTTCTATTTCAACCTTACTGCTGTATTTCTGCAGAAAAGGAAGCCTAAATACAAATTTAACCACCTTTTTTATTGCAGCGGGATTGATGAGTACGCCATATGCCAGCAAGCCGGCATAAGACAATAACCCTACATACAATAACCCCATTGAAACATCACCCACCAAGCCAATAGTGTCAGGAACTACTTCATAAAAAATTCCGGCTACCAATAAAATGGGAATAGCCATAGCAAACCAAATTTGATCTAATAATACTCCGTAAAGAATGATGGCGCCCGAATCACCCAGCTTCAATCCTTCTTTAGTCATAGCATAAGTTGCCATTGGTGCCCCCCCAATGGTAGAAGGCGTAACAGCCGACGTAAAATCCCATGCCAAAACCACTCGGATAGCGGCAAACCAATTCAGGCTTTTTTCAGATAAAAAACGAATTTTAGCTGCCGAAAGCCATACTCTCAAAAAAGATACCACCAGTGCAAGTACCAAGCCGGGTAGTCGCTTCGGGGCCAGGTGCTCAAGTACTCCGGGAGTGTACGTCCAATATATAACCCCAGCCATAGTTGCCAAACTCAATGCCACGGAGATAATTAGGTACTTCCGGGATATTAAAGACTGGGGATGGGTGCTATTTACAGTTTCAGTACTCAATAGGATTTATTATTTCAGAAAGGCAGAAATTAAAATAAAAAAGCCTTACAGGAAATCCTGTAAGGCTTAAATATCATGCAATTTAGGCAAGCGTAATTTCATCATTCAGGTACACATCCTGAATCATATTCAGAAGCTTAACACCTTCTTTAAATGGGCGTTGGAAAGATTTACGTCCACTGATGAGACCCATGCCACCGGCCCTTTTGTTAATAATCGCAGTTTTAACAGCATCAGCAAAATCGTTACTGCCTGAGGCTCCACCCGAGTTAATAAGACCTGCACGGCCCATATAGCAATTCGCTACCTGATAGCGGGTAAGATCAATGGGATGGTCGGTAGTAAGTTCGGTGTAAATACGCTCATCCAGTTTTCCATAGCTTGAATCGCCGGTATTCAACGCCTTATACCCACCATTATTCGTTGGCAGCTTTTGCTTGATGATGTCCGCCCCGATGGTTGTACCAATGTGATTGGCTTGGCCGGTTAAATCAGCAGAACCGTGATAATCTACTCCATCTACTTTAAAATGCTCGTTTCGAGTATAGCACCAAAGGATAGTTGCCATTCCAAGCTCATGCGCATATTCAAATGCTTGAGCTACTTCTTGGATTTGTCGGTCTGATTCTTCAGAACCAAAGTATATAGTAGCACCTACGGCTGCGGCTCCCATATCATAGGCTTTATCAACCGAACCAAACATGATTTGATCGTACGTATTTGGGTAAGTCAGTAATTCATTGTGATTGATTTTAACCACAAATGGAATTTTATGCGCATATTTTCTGGAAACAGAAGCAAGGGCTCCAAATGTTGAAGCAACGGCATTACATCCGGCTTCCATGGCCAATTTCACAATATTATCAGGGTCAAAGTAATCCGGATTCTTAGCAAAAGATGCGCCCGCAGAGTGCTCAATACCTTGGTCAACGGGTAGTATAGATACATAACCGGTTCCGCCAAGACGTCCATGATTTAATATGCGCTGAATATTTTGCAATACGCGATTGTTGCGGTCGGAATGGTACCATACCTCATCCACATAATTTCCTGAAGGCTTGATGAGCCGATCGGTGCTAATAGTTTTGCATTTATGATTGAGAAGATCAGAAGCTTCATCTCCCAAAAGTTCTTCGATACTGTTGATTCCAAGTGACATAATACGTTTCCCTTTTTTGAATTATTTTTTGTGAGTGAGTAAATAAGTGGGCCTAAAATATAAGCCTAAAACAGGGAAATGGCTAAAGAGAAGTTTTAGAGTTTCAAGGAACTTAGTAAGGGCTTTACATAGCCGTTATTTTGCTAAAACTCTCTATTTGATAAGCATCATTTTTCGCGTAATACTGCTCTCTTCCGTTGTAATTTGATAAAAATAAATGCCACTGGCCAGCCTCTTCGCGTTAAATATTACTTTGTGAGCGCCTGCACTTTGTACTTCCTGATTAATTAGGCTTTTCACTTTCTGTCCCAGAAAATTAAAGACGGTCAAATTCACATTCATAACTCGGGGCAGCTCATACTGAATAACCGTTTGTGGATTAAATGGATTGGGATAATTTCTATCTAATTTCACTTTTTGCGGAAATTCGAAATCTTGTTCCTTTTCATTAGAAGTTGGAATCGCAAAATCAATTACGAATAAAGCACTTCTGGTGAATGAAGTTTCTTTTACTAATTCAACATCCGAACCGTCGAGATTTGATCGATAGATAGATAGCTCCACCTCCTCCCGAGTATGAATAGTCTTCTACCCAGTATAATTTTGTTCCGGCCGCATCAATATCCATGGCCGCAGGGGATTCAGCGTTAACTACACTCTCACTTTCGGAACCATCAAAAGGCGCTCTCATAATTTCATCGGTACTGGTGTTGGTCCAATACACATTTTCGGAATTGGTATCTATGACAATGGCTGTGGGCTGCACATATGAGGTGATTTCTACTACCGTCTCTATATCAGATCCATCCATACCAGCGCGCATGATTGCACCCCGCTTTACCCAATACATTTTACCATTTACAGTATCCAAATCAAGATCTAGAATACCATTTGTAACGCCATTAGATTCTCCGGCGATAATAGTTTCTGTCTCTGTTCCATCCAGATTAGCGCGATAAATAGCACCATCATTAACTAAATCGGCCCAATACATTTTACCATTTACAGTATCCAAAGCAATTCCGCGTGCGCTTTCACTTTGCTCGTTTATTTTTTCTTTTTTCAAACTATCTAAATCTGCCCGAAAAATATCAGACCCAAAAGCAGCATCCTGAGTCCAGTACACATATTCTCCATCCTGATCCGCCGCTACCCCATAAATGGGTAAAGTACTTCCACCGGCAATAGCCTCAGGTTCAGCATCACCAGACTCCTGCACCCATAGCGTGTCATCAGATACATAGTAGATTTGAGCCACAGAGTTGACTGAATACAGAATCGTTATTAGAAA
>JBDNFJ010000324.1:0-7069 GCA_041689895.1 Gracilimonas sp.
CACGAGATCCGGATTTAGATTAGCTATGAATACATCAAAGGCAGCATCATTCAATTTGGTGCGCACACTATTCACGCCCAAAGCTTGTAAATCTGCCGAGAACTCACTTTCAGCTGCGGCTGTAGCAAAGGTAATTTCCGCTCCCTGCACTTTAAAGAAATGAATCAGCTGCATCATTCTGCTACCCGCCGCCGAAGATTCCGGCTCCGGCCAAACCTTCCCCATTATTAGCACAACGGGGTTATTTGTATTGAAAAAATTAGGCTTCATTCTTTTTGATGATGTTAATTGAGTCTTTTAATACAACAAGCTGAGAATTATAGATTCCAGTATTCAGGCAAATCATTTAACGGATTTGTTGCCTGCCGATTAAATGGACTTCAGGATTAATAAAATCAATACTTTTCTATTTCTTCCGAATGAGGCTTAATCCATCCCGAATGGGCAGTAGCACCTGTTCAACTCGTTCATCCTGTGCCACTTTCCTATTGAACAAGTTAATGGCTTCGGCCTTAGCCTCTTTGGGCTCCAAAACCGTCCCATCCCATAATACATTATCCACCACCAAAAGCCCGTCGCTTTCAAGCAATTCCAACGATTTCTCATAATACCATGCATAACTCAGCTTATCGGCATCCATATAAATGAGCTCAAAAGTGCCTTCCAGCATGTTCATGAGCTCCCTCGCGTCTCCATATAAAAGCTCGATTTTATGATTTCTACTAAACTTTTCAAAGTGCTTGGCAGCTATTTCATGGTATCGCCCGTTCATTTCGATTGTTATAATTTGTCCATCCTCCGATAGGGCTTCCGACATCATTAGGGCAGAATACCCCGTAAACGTGCCAATTTCGAGCACACGTTTTGCACCACTGATTCGAATTAGCATTTTCAACAACTGGCCTACCAAATTTCCACTCAGCATGTCGATATAGTCCAATTCTTTAGCCGACGACGAAACCAAGGCTTTGATTGACTTAGACTCGGGCGTGGTCATCTCATGGGCATATTTTTCAATGTTTTCATTGGTAATCTGAACGAATGGCGTATGTCTGTGCTTTTTCATGGTGTTTGAAAGATACGGTTCAACCTGCTATTATCACCCATAAAAAAAGAACGCTTTGAATTTCATTCCCGCCAACGAATCTCGTGTTTATATCTGGTTTTTTAGTCATTATACCCGCTGGTTGCTGAAAAGACGCTTCAAGCAGGTTTGGGTGAAACAGGCATACTTCCCAAAAGATGATGCCCGTACGGTTTATTATCTGAATCATAATTCCTGGTGGGATGGACTGCTTCCCCTCTATCTAAACCATAATTTTTTTCACCAAAAAGCCCGAGCGCTGATGGAAGACAAGCAAATGAGCCGCTATCCTTTTTTTAGCAAGATTGGTGCTTTTTCCATCAGCTTAGAAAATTCTCGTGCCAGTATTGTCTCTTTGAGATATGCCATCAAATCCTTAGAAAGATCCGGCTCTTGTCTCTTTATTTATCCTGAGGGAAAGATTACTCCAGCTTCCGAATCTGCTCCAAAATTCAAACCGGGACTTGCCTGGCTTTACGCCAAAACCACGAATATCGACTACATTCCTGTGGCCATTTACCAACATTCGCTGAGAGGAAGCAAACCCGAACTTTACCTATCAATAGGAAATTCAGTTAAGGCTGATAACAAATTGGATAGCAAGCAACTAACTGATTATTTTGAGCACGATATTCATCGTCTTATTTCGGAAATTAGAGCCGTTGCTGGCTTCTCGGATGAAGGATTTACCCCAAAGTTCTGATTTCCGGACATTCTTGAATCCCTAATTACCACGTCCATGGATACATAAGGGATGATTTCTGTACCCAATGTGGCTTCTCCATCTTGTATCTAATCCTCATATGCACCAGTGGCCAAAACAATCGTTTATAGATATTCTTAGGATATATATATTCTGATATCCCGTGTGCAGCATATACTTGTGAGTTATAGTTAATTATTGCATCACTAAGAAATCGTTGATAAAATGGACCGCTGTCAATCTTAAGATTACTCTGAATATTTACAGTCACTTGACCTGCTTTTAGCTCAATTTTTCGAGCAGATTGCAATCCAAATAAATTTCTGGAAAAAGAATCGAGATTCCCCTCTTTAAAATATTCCAGTACCGTCTGATTTTCTCTGTCGATGAGCCAGCCTTCAAACTGCGGCTTGCCGTGTTTCTGCATGAGATAATAAACGAGCGTGAAGGATTCAAAATGAAAGCGTCCCCAATACCAATCTCTGAAACTATCCTTCATGGGTTCCGCCCCTTTGTTATGATCCAGATAACCCAAGCCTTCAAAGGCAACTTCCTCTTCCCCATTCACCCCCCGAATCCTTAAATCCGCTTTTATTTCGGATGCAGGAGCTAACAAATTCCAGGTGTGCTTACTTTCTGGGGGCTGCATTTGTATCAGATTCGGATTGGCATGCATTCCCTCACCCCGTATAGTGCCCTTCACAGCATGCCCCGATTCAAGTTTTTGATTCAGGCTTAATTCAAACTCAAGTCGGTCTCCTTTCATCTTATATCGTGCAGAATTTGTAGCGATGGTTACCGAATTTTCACCCTCATTCCACTCAAATGCTTCTCCCTTAAATTCCAGAAAACTGTAATAAATCGGCTTCCCTTTTTTATACAGGGAAACACTGATTGCAGGATAAATTTGGTGCTTGTTATCCTGATTAACTAAATCTTTTATATATCTGGTAGAGAACGGATTGTTTCGATAAAATATGATTACATATCCATACTCTCCGTTCTTGCTGAGTCCATCGAAATACCACCATTCATACCCCCCGAACGGCACGGATTCATCTGGAGTTACCTGGCTACTATCTGTGGTTATTTTCATACAATAAATTACATTATCCTTTGGATGAACGGCAACGCTCATCTCATTATCTTTCGTTCAATGATCATACTTTTATACATAGCGGCTACCTATCTCGGCTTCACGATATTCGTATTTATTCGGAATATGTTTGAGTTTAGATCTCTAAAAGGCGAGCCTTTATTTACTCTGAAGAAGGAAGAATTTCCCTTGGTTAGCATTTGTATTCCTGCCCGAAACGAGGAGTTGGTGATTGATCGCTGTGTAACTTCTGCTCTCAAACAGAGCTATCCAAACTTTGAAGTGCTGGTTTTAAATGATCATTCCACGGATAAAACAACGGAAATTCTTTCGGAACTTTCGGGCATTATTAATAACCTGCATCATCTTAAAGGCAAGCCTAAACCGGATGATTGGCTGGGAAAACCTTGGGCATGTCACCAGCTAAGCACCTACGCCAGCGGAGAATATCTGGTTTTTATGGATGCCGACGCTTGGTTAGAAGAAGACGCTATTCATAAAACGGTTCATGCGCTGCAAAAATCGTCGGCACTTACGGTTTGGCCTAAGCAGCAGGTGCAAACATTTTGGGAAAAATTGGTTATCCCCATAATCTATTTCAGCCTTTACACCCTACTTCCGGCCAAATATGTAAAAGAAGATCCCAAGTGGCTTCCGATGTATTTGCGTAGAAAAATGGCTCCGTACTTTGCCGCCGCCTGTGGGCAGTATATGGCTTTCAAGAAGCAGGCTTATCATCAAATAGGCGGCCATACTGCCGTTAAAAGTGAGATTGTGGAAGACGTCGAGCTCTCTAAACTCATCAAGAAAGCAGGATTAAAAATCACCATGTACGACGGTGTGGGAACGGTTAATTGCAGGATGTATGGTTCTTACCCCGAAATATTCCAAGGCTTACGCAAGAACTTTTTTGTAGGATTTGGGCGTAATGTTCCACTTTTCGTGTTTATGGCCGTTCTACAAGTCCTCGTTTATATTCTTCCTTTTGCTTTTGTCTTTTGGGGAAATGAATTTGAGCAGGTTTTTTCTGGCACTCTCATTGCTCTATTTCTAATTCAACGATGGATATTAGATCTGAAATTTGGATGGAATCCTCTTGTAAGCCTTCTTCTACCTCTTTCCATCCTTTGGTTTCAACTCCTTGCTGTACGCTGTCTTTGGGATCATTTCACCGGTAAAAAGGTTTCATGGAAAGGCCGTGAAGTATAGCTAAAAGTTCATCGTGCCTTCATTATAATTTGTTTTCTTTTTAGCAGATACATGGACATATTTAGGCTACATGAAAGCATTGATCGAGAAATATCTAAAATATCTGAGTGTAGAACGTAATGCTTCGAAGCATACCATCATTTCATACCGAAACGATCTGGAATCCTTTCTCAATTTTAACGCTCATTTTGAAGAAAAATCTCCCGAACTCATTGATATATCAAGCATAACCCGATTGACCATCCGACTGTGGCTTGGGGAGCTTTCGGAACAAGGGCTGGCTAAAACTTCTATTGCACGTAAGGTTGCCGCGCTTCGTTCATTTTTTAAATACTGTTTTAAGAGAGGTCATATTGAAAAGAATCCCGCTCATTTGCTGGTGATCCCTAAAAAAGAACAAACGCTTCCCAAAACCGCCACCGTAGAAGACATCGAGCGAATGATGGATGCCGTAAATATTGAAACAGTAAAAGGATTACAAGACCGGGCTATATTGGAGTTGTTTTATGGAACCGGAATGCGCTTAAGCGAACTTACCGCACTAAATCTCACGGATATCGATATCCGCCAAAAGCAGGTAACGGTTCACGGAAAAGGCAATAAACAGCGGATTGTACCATTAGGCAATACAGTGATGAACATCCTGAAGGAATTCCGGCAAAAACGAACTGAATTATATGGAAAACGCACCGACAGTGATGCACGAAAAGCTTTATTTATTGCAGCAAGCGGTCAGCGCATATACAACCGTTCCGTGCGTTATATGGTAGAAAAGTATTTAAATAAAACAAGTGAGGTAACTCAAAAAAGTCCGCACGTATTACGGCATAGCTTTGCGACGCATATGTTGGATAACGGAGCGGATATTCGAATCATTAAAGAGTTCTTGGGCCACGCCAATCTTGCGGCAACGCAAATATATACGCATACCAGCATCGAAAGATTAAAGAATGTGTACGAACAGGCTCACCCAAGGGCTAAAACATAAAATCACACGCTATAATTTAGGAGTAGAATATGAAAACTACATTCACAGCACGCCACTTTGAAGCAAGCACAGACCTTCAGCAACACTGCCGAGACAGCGTTGAGAAACTGGAACAATATTACGACCGAATTGTAATTTGTGATATAATTTTGCAGCCTGTCCCCTCGGATGAAAATCCACAGCAGGCCGAGCTTATCGTGAAGGTGCCCCGTAAAGTAATCACCGGAAAAGGAGTCGCTTCTACCTACGAACAGGCCGTCCATAATGCCGTTGGAGTAGTTGGAAGGCAGCTAAAGCGCTATAAAGAAAAAATGCACGCAACTCAATAATCACCCCAAATTATGCCCATAAATATACAAGCTCCAATCCCGCGTAAGGAAAAGATTTCCGTTGCTTACCTGGTAGAAAGAATGCGGGAACGCGTGAATATCAAAATTGAAGCGTGCGTCTCGCAAGACTGTAGCAGCGACCGGTTTGTAACCGAAGCGGATCTTCATCGTCCGGGATTGGCGCTTGCAGGGTATATAAAGCTATTCACCTATCATCGTATTCAGGTAATCGGGAATACGGAAACCCAGTTTCTGCAACGCATGGGGAAAGAAAAACAACTGGAAGCCTTTCGTAATATCACCCAGTTCGAGATGCCGGTCATTTTTTTAACCGATGGCAACATGCTATCCGATGATTTGCTGGAAATAGCCAAAGAAGCAAGCATCCCAGTATATTCCACCCAGCTGCAAACCACTAAATTCATGTATATCCTTAGGGATTTTATGGAAGATCAGTTTGCCATTCAAACCATGGCACACGGTTCTATGATGGACGTGTATGGTATAGGTATATTGGTTGTGGGCAAATCCGGCATCGGAAAAAGTGAAGTTGCGCTCGACCTTGTTGAACGAGGTCACCGTTTAGTAGCCGACGATGTAGTGATGCTCACCAAAAAGAATAATGTGTTAATGTCTTCCGCTACCGAAATGAGCAAACATTTCATGGAAATTAGAGGCTTAGGTATTGTTGATGTGATGTCGATGTTTGGCATTCGTGCCATTCGGTATCAGAAGCGACTGGAGGTGGTGCTCGAACTCACCCTTTGGGATGAAACACAAGATATAGATCGTACCGGGCTCGATCAGAGTTCTGTAGATATTCTGGGTTTAGACATCCCGCTTATTCATCTTCCCATCACCCCCGGAAAAAATATTACCGTTATTGCGGAAGTAATTGCAATGAATTATTTATTGAAGCATTATGGCTACGATCCCGCAAAAGCGTTCCAAGAAAGGATTAAAACCAACATTCGTGAAAAAACAGAAGGCAAAGGCTCTCCCCCAAAACGAGCTATTGAATATTTTGAAGGAGATATTGAATAAATTTGTAACATTAGAGTTCGCGGTTACTCTTTGAATGTGAAGTTGTGCTTATTATATTTATCAAGTTTTTGAATCAGATTAGTGTATGTCTATAAAAAATCATTACTACTACGACGAGAATAATTGTGAGTTTGTACCCATAGAGTACAATCGCCTTGAACAGGTTGTTTATAATTTATCCATTTGGATTTTATCTGGTGTGGTACTCACCGGAATCGGGATTATTCTTCTATCTACTTATATAGGCACGCCCGCTGAACTTGCTCTGAAAGCTGAAAATCAGGCATTATATAATCAGCTTGATAAAACGAAAACTTCTTTGGTAAGCTTAGATAATCAAATTAACGAGATTGCCAAAAAAGATAATGAAGTATATCGCTCTGTTTTGGGGATGGATCAAATTTCATACGAAGAACGACAGGCCGGTATCGGGGGCTCCGACCCATACGAAGGTTTTGACGTGTACAATGAATCGACTTCCGAGCTCTTAAAATGGACGGCTTCAAAAGTAGATAATCTGAGACGCAGAATTGGTATTCAGAAACTGAGTTTTGAGGAAATCAAAAATCAGTACAATGTAAATAAAGAGAAAATGAGCCATATCCCGGCCATCAAA
>JBDNFJ010000325.1:0-2828 GCA_041689895.1 Gracilimonas sp.
CAAACGGTGAACAATAACGTCGGGATAACGGCGAATAGGGCTAGTAAAATGAGCATAATGCCCAAAGCCCAAGCCAAAGTGCCCAAGGTTGTCTGGGGAGTACTCTGCCTTGGCCATTGCCCTCAACATCAGGCCGTTAACGATGTATTCGAGGCTTGTATTTTGCACTTTTTTAAGGAGTTCATTAATTCTTTTTGGGGTGATTTTCTTACCAACCTCAAAATTAATCCCGATTGGTTTAACCTGCTCGGCAATGCCTGCCAGCTTCTCCTGATCCGGCTTATCGTGCACCCGGTAGAAAAATGGATACAAATCTTTTGATTTCTTTTTGCCTGATTTCTTTCGCAATTCATCTACATGCATGGCTACTGTTTTGTTCGCCATCAGCATGCATTCTTCAATCAACCGGTGCGCGAAAATACGTTCCTTGAGAATCACTTTTATAGGATTTCCTTTCTCATCCAACACAAACTTGGGTTCCGGCGTGTCAAAGTCGATTGCGCCTTCCCGAAAACGTTTATCCAGCAACACTCTCGCCAACTCGGCTACCGTTGTAATTTCATCACTAAAGGAATGCTTTTTTCCGTCTACCACTTTCTGAGCGTCTTCGTACGTAAATCGCTGGCGGGAGTGAATGACGGTTTCTTCCACAGAATAATCAACTAACTTCCCGTTAGGGGCTATTTCCATGAAGCAGCTATAGGTGAGTTTGTCTTCATTTGGGCGGAGACTGCACACTCCATTACTCAACACTTCCGGGAGCATAGGAATAACCCGATCAACCAGATATACGCTGGTGCCTCGCTTGTAGGCTTCGGCATCCAATATGGATTTAGGGGTGAGATAATGCGTAACATCGGCAATATGTACCCCCAGATAATAATTTCCATTATCCAGCTTTTTAATGCTCAGTGCGTCATCAAAATCTTTGGCATCGGCGGGATCAATGGTAAATACATTTTCTTCGCGTATATCTCGCCGGCGGGTAATTTCTTCTTTGGGAATGTCCAGCGGGATTTGATGCGCATAGTCTTCCACTTCCTTCGGGAATTCCGCTACCATATTATTTTCTGCAAGAATGGAAAGCACGTTGGCGTCGTTTGAGCCGGATTTCCCCAGCACCGAGGTAATTCGAGCTTCGGGAAGTGCTTTGGGATGAACCCAATTCTTAAGCTCAAAAATAACTTTGTCGCCATTTTCGGCTCCGTTCACAAATTTCGGCAGTACAAAAAAGTTGGTGTTAACCGATTTTGGATCGGCTTCAATAACGTAATTCTCTTTGCTAACTTTGTTCAGCGTGCCTACATAAAAATCTTTGCCCCGGCGGACAATCTCAAGAATCTTACCCTGTGGTTGCCCACCGCGCTTGTTCTTGCCGGTTATTTTTACTCGTACTATATCGTCGTTGAGGACGGTTCCCATATCTCTGGAAGAAATCATGATATCCTGGTCCGTATCTTCCGAAATTACATATCCGGTCCCTCGTACCGAAATATCAATTTTACCTTCACAAATAGTGGTATTGCCCGATGTGGGCTTCTTTTTTGTGCTTTTCTTCTTATCCGTCAGATATATATAATTGTCTTTTCGGCTAACGCTATTTGTATTGGCCAGTCTATTTAGTGATTTATCCAGTCGTTTAATTTCGTTCTTACTTTCTAATTTGAGAACACTAATTATTTGTTCTCTTGTCAATTTATTATCTGGGCTGTTTTTGATTAAATCAATAATCAGCTCTTCAAATTTACCTAATCTGTTTGTTTTACTCATTCAAATATCTTTATGTGGGATCTTGTCCCTGTCTGTTGTCTGTTATGTCTTCTTGATTTTTTTCTTTATTCCCGAATAATTTCCTAAAGGGAGAAACCAATCGATTAAAAAACTCATCCCAAGTATTAAAGCTCACTTTGGCTTCCAAGCCCAAGCCATTAATATCCTGAGACTGTCGCGATTGTTCGGTGCTGCTAATGGTTCCAAAGGTAAGGTCTTGACGGTGAAAGGCCGTCACAGCAAAGGTTTTGTTAATTCTATATGTGGCGCCAAGATCCCCAATATTAGATTGCCGACCGGTTATTTGTCCTTCTCTTCGTAGTATAAGCTTATCGTTGTATAACCTGAGTGCTACCCCAAGATCCACCTGATTATAGGTGTTTAAGTTAAAATCTACATCTAAACTACTCAAATCGCTGTTCAATAACGAATTCACCTGATTAGATAACAATGGGTTAATAACTTGGCTCGAAATGAGTGGATTAAGTACCGCCGCACTGCCTGAAAGATTCTCCCCAAACATATTGTTTTGGGTCTCGCCGGTGGAAGAAACGGGAATAAAATCGCCCATTAACATAAAATTAGCCGCTTGTAGTAGCTTCAGGTCTTCGTCTCGGTTTATAGATGCCAATTGGGTAGATAAGGTCGAACTCTGCTGGGCTTCAAAAGTATTGGGTTGCCGAAAATAAAAGTCATTTTCAATACTGGTGATGGTACCTCCAATGTTCAAAACCAGATCAATGGGTACGCGTTGAGAGTTTTCGGGATCTCTTTTGCCCCCACTGCTAAGGGTGTTGATATCGGGGCGCGCACTGTAAATGGCATTTAAATTCAATTTTGCATTCGCCGGATCTCCTTCCCAAGTAATACTTCCGCCGGATTCCAGTTCAAATTTCCGAGTAAAAATATCGCCACTCACAAACTGATAGCGGCCGCCTAAAATATCAAATCGGCCAAACATGGATACTTGCTCATCTTCAAGTAAAATGCGTAAACGTCCGGTTCCTTCTGCAGTAACAATATCGCCGGTAACGGGATCAAAAATAAGTTGAACCGTC
>JBDNFJ010000326.1:0-9388 GCA_041689895.1 Gracilimonas sp.
ACGAATTATACCTATTTTATGAAGGTGACTCCAGCGCAGGGGTACCACCCGTTCCCATCTCGAACACGGCCGTTAAGCCCTGCAGCGCCGATGGTACTGCCACAAGCGGTAGAGTAGGTCGTCGCCTTCTTTCCTTTTTTCCAGCCTTGCTACTCCAAAAAGTAGTAAGGCTTTTCTATTTTCAGCAATTTATAAAGAAGTTTTCAGTTTCAATTCATATCATAAAGCAACAAAATTGAACGCTAATATGAGACATATATTTTTCGCATTTCTCTTTTTATTACTATTAATGAGTAATGTAGTTGGACAGGAATTAGGAAGCTGGGAGGCTTATACCTCGTTAAGAACTATAAATAACTTAACGTTGGATAATAATCTAAATGTATGGGCAGTTACTAACGGTGGGGTTCTTGAAACTACAATAGACGGGGATTTTTCAGCTTACACAACCATTGATGGTTTATCTAGATTAGATGGAACAGTTGTCGCATATGATGACACTCAGAATCAATTATTTATTGGTTATGTAAATGGTGTGATTGATGTCTTCAATTTAGAAACCAAAGAAGTTCAAAGACTGAACGATATTGAAAGAAGTACAAATTTCACATCAAAGACGATAAACGATTTTTTAATTGAAGGAAGGGCGCTATATGTAGCTACTGCATTCGGTATTGTTGTTTATAATATGGACGATTTGTTCGTAAGTGATTCATTTATCCAGCTCGGAGATTTTACCAGGGCTATTTCTGTACAGGACTTGTCTATCGCAAATAATACACTATACGCTGGAACTCAGGAAGGGCTTGCAATAGGTGATATGAATCAAGAGTTAGCAGTTAATTCCAATTGGGAAACATATGATGGTGATAATGGCTTTGTAAGTGAAGAAGTAATCTCGTTAGGGTATGCAGGAAACAGCTTATATGCATCTACCGCAGGGGGAAATTTTATATTTGAAAACAATACGTGGACTAAAAATACTGATTTTAATCAGCAAACAATTATTGAGTATCTGAGGCTTGAAGATGCTACCATGGTTGCTTTGTCTAATAGATTCTTATATGTATTTGATAGCCAGAGTTTTGAAAGAATTTCTTTAGGTGATTTAAGAGCCCGGTCTGTAACATCAAGTCAAGAGCATATATTGGTGGGTACTGAAAATAATGGAATTGAAGTTTTTGAGACTCAGGGCTTAGAAGCAAATTCTCTAACACCATCAGGCCCTTATCAGAATTTTTTTGATGGACTTAAATTTGAGGAGAGTATTTTAATTTCGGCTTCTACCCAAGAATCTGCTGTAAATCAAAGGATTGATAATGCCAAAGGTTATTATATTTTTGACAGTGGTGAATGGAGAAATTTCAACCGGAGAACTAATTCAGTAATTAATGACTATGGGTTTCAGCAAGCATTTACGTCTACAATTACTGAGGAGTACTATTATTTTGGAAGTTGGGGAAGAGGAGTTGCGCGGCATCAAAAAGAAACCGATGAAGTTGTAATTTTTGATGAAACGAACTCAACACTAAGAGGCTATGTAGATGATGATCCCTTGTTTCCTGTTATTTCCGGATTGGCGACAGATAGTAAAGATGATGTTTGGATAGTAAGCAGATTCGGAGACACGCCATTATATTTCCAACGTCCGGGAGATGAAGACTGGATCCCATTTTCTCAAGCAAGTGCTGTACGTAATAGTGATGAATATTATGGCCTTTTTATAGACTCATACGACCAGAAGTGGATTAGCCTGCAAACAAATACGGGATCAGGAAACGGATTATTGGTTTTAAATACAGGTAATGACTCAGAAAATTCATCTGATGATGCTTCAGTCAAACTAACTTCATCTCCTGAAAACGGAAATCTTCCCGATGAAAAAGTAAATGCGGTAATCGAAGATAAAAACGGGGAGATATGGATAGGTACAGGCAGAGGAATTGCTCGTTTTATCTTTCCTGAATTAATTGTTGAAGGAGGCCCAAACGAACAACGAGCTCAATGGCTGATCAACGAGGATACTACCGCAGCATCTCGTTTTCTGCTTAGAGATATTAAAGTTAGCACAATGGCAATAAATGCAGCCAATGAAAAATGGATAGGTACTGTTAACCAAGGAATTTGGGTGCTGAATGCTGATGGAAGCAGAATAATTAAAAGATTTAATATGGATAACAGCCCTCTTTTTTCAAACAATATTAAATCAATAAGTATTAATGATGGAACGGGTGAAGTTTTTATCTCAACGGAATCTGGGCTGATCAGTTATTTTGATATTCCAACCAGAGCTGTTAGTGAGATGAACACCCTGAAAGTGTTTCCCAATCCTTTTGAATATTCCAGGCACTCCAGAGTGGTCATAGAAGGGCTTAGTGATGAAACACAAATCAAGATTTTAGGTGTAGATGGTACGGTGGTCCAGGAACTTACAGCCAGAGGCGGCAGAACCAACTGGAATGGATTAGATTATAACGGGAATCAATTAGGGACTGGAGTTTATTTTGTGGTAGCTTATGAGGATGAGGGGCGAGAAAACGGAATTGGGAAATTAGTAATTGTACGATAGTAGTATGGATGTCACCACTGTAATTATAAATTACCAAACGCCTGATTTATTAGAAGCAGCTGTCGATTCTTTTAAAGAATTTTATCCAGGTGTAAAATTACTTATCGTAGATAATGGCTCTGAAGATCACTCCAAAGAAGCTATTGAGACCATGGTGGCAAAGTATCCACAAACCGAAGGGCAGTATTTTAAAGAAAATATATATCATGGGCCAGCTATGCATGAAGTACTCAGTAAGCATTTGATGACTTCATTTGCCTTTTTCCTTGATAGTGACACCGAAACCAAAAAAAAAGGCTTTTTAGAAGAAATGATTCAGGAAGCATCCCATGAAAAAGTATATGGAGTAGGTGAAATTATTACTACCAACGAGCGTGGTTTTAAAAGTGAAAAAGGAATAGATGTTCTCCTTACTCCATTCATGTTGATAAAAACAAATGTATATTCAAAATTCTCCCCATTCATCCATCATGGTCAACCAACTATTTTAAATTTTAAAGAAGCACAAAATTCGGGTTATAAGTTGAAGGGCTACCCAGTCTCTGATTACATATTTCATCATTGGCGAGGTACTGCAAAACGATTTGGATATGGTTTAGGAGTGAAAGGAAAAGTTGACTATATCCTCAATAAGTTAGGATTTTAAAGGTTGAAAAAGTCCCAAATTGATATATCAGTTGTAATCGTTAACTACAAGGTTAAGGAATATATAGCCAACCTTCTTAACTCTTTGTTTAAAGCTCAGCATGAATTGGAGCTGGAAATCTTTGTAGTTGATAATGCCTCCGGGGATGACTCAATTTCGTATCTCAATGAACGATTTCCTGAAGTCAACTACATTCAAAATGAAGAAAATGTTGGTTTTGGAATAGCCAATAATCAGGCCATTGAACAAGCCTCAGGGGCATATACACTTCTTATAAATCCTGATACCCTGGTAAGTGAGGATACCCTCGATACGCTGGTTCGGCATATGGAACAGCATCAAAATTGTGGAGTGGCAGGGTGTAAAATTTTAAATCCAGATGGTAGCTTTGCCCAGGAATCACGACGGTCAGTACCCACCATTTGGTCGGCAGCATGTAAAGTATTTGGGCTGAATTACCTGTTTCCAAATAGCAAGACATTCGCTCAATACTATGTAAGTTGGCTCGGCGAAGACGAAACTTCTGAAGTCCCGGTATTATCAGGCTCTTTTATGTTCTGGAGAACTTCATTATTAAAAGAATTAGGAGGATTTGATAAACGATTTTTCATGTATGCCGAAGACATTGATTTGTGCTATCGGGTTCAGGAAACAGAATATCATATAGACTATGTGCCGGAAACTTCCATCATTCACTATAAAGGAGAAAGCACGAAAAAAGGAGACCTGAAATACATCCGGCTCTTTAATAAAGCACTTTACCAATTCTTCGATAAACAGTACAGCTCTCAGTACAGTTTACTTTTTAAAGTTTTTATCTACCTGGCTATTTGGCTCAGGACTATATTTTCATTTACATTTACCCGCTTAAAACAGTTTGGGACTATACTAACTGATTTGGTGATTTTAAACCTCTCGTTGCTACTCGGTTTCGCCATTCGGTTTTCATTTGATACCAATGTTATCCTTGATTCTGATAACCTGGATTTTCTATGGGTAAATGTCCTCTTCAGTATGCTGTATATCATTGCATCAGGAATTCTTGGGTTATTTCGGGGAAAAACTCATTCCATTTCAGCCCACCTTAAAGCGGTGTTAATGGCTTATAGCGGACTTGTACTGATTACTTTTTTTGCCAGGAGTCTTGCTTTTTCTCGTTTAATTTTTGCAATTAGCTTTGTGGTAGGCCTGTTTTTCACGGTAATTTACCGGGTTATAAAAATCAACTCAACACAAACAGGTGAATATAGCAGCGGAAAGATTCGCAATTCGAGGGTTATTATTGTTGGGGATGAAGAGCACTCGGTAGATATTATTTCTAAAATCAATATCCGCCCCGACTGGAATTATGAAGTGATTGGAAATGTGTCGGTAGATGGAGAAGGAGCAAATTTAGGAAGTCTGTCTCAGCTACAAGACCTCATCAAAGCTTATGAAGTAGATCAGGTGTTTTTTGCCCTCAATTCCATCAGCTACAAACAAATGCTGAAAGAGATTTCCAATCTTCAAAAAGAAGAGATTATTTTTAAGCTTATCCCCGATTCCATGGATTTTATCTTGGGGAAATCGAATGTAGAATATCTGGAAGCCATTCCACTGGTGGAGGTAGAGTTTGAATATTCTAAACCCATTAATAAAATGCTAAAACGAGGGTTGGATTTGATGATTTCCATCCCGCTATTTTTCCTCCTTTGTTTGTTTGTATGGCCCTCATTATTAGTATCAAAACGAGATTTCATTGAGCTCAACGAACTTAAGCTATACCGCTCGGTAAACACTCACCGTTGGAAAAACCGGCTGAGATTATTGGGATACGTGCTGTCCGGTAAGTTAAGCTTGGTAGGAACACCCATCACAAAAAATAGGGATGCTTTTGCAAACATCACAAAAAAGGGAATTACCGGCTTAGTTCAAATCAGCGAGAGCCGTATTCAGCAGGAAGACGAGGCAGAGAGTTTTCACCTGTACTATCAACAGAACTATTCCCTTTGGATGGACATCGATATCCTTATTAAAACGCTTTTTAATGGACCTTATCCGTTGGAAACATTGGCTCGAGGGGAAGAACAGCGTTAAACAGGATAGGAATCAGACCCTGCGTTCCAACTGCTCTACCATTCCTGGATACCATTCTCCAAAACTGTCATCCGCAATTCGGGCTCTAACTTCTTCCATCAGCCACAAGTAAAAGGTGAGATTGTGAATGGATGCTATTACCAAGCCGAAAATCTCGTTATTTCGAATTAAGTGGTGGATGTAAGCCATGGTGTATTTACTGCAAAGATCGGTGGGGAAATCTGCATCCAGGTAATCATGGTGATTTTTCCACTTCGCATTTCGGATGTTAACCCTTCCATGCCGGGTGAAAATAGTGCCGTTGCGTGCATTTCGGGTGGGCATCACGCAATCAAACATATCAATACCTCGGGCAACACCTTCCAGTAAATTAGCTGGAGTCCCTACGCCCATCAAATAACGGGCCTTATCTTCAGGCAGATAATCGGTGTTGAGGTCAGTAAATTCATACATCATCTCGATGGGTTCGCCAACGCTGAGCCCACCAATCGCAATGCCTTCGAAATCTTGATCGGCCATAAACTGAGTCGATTCAATCCTTAGATCTTTGAACGTTCCTCCCTGAACAATCCCAAACTGAGCCTGCTTATGACCATAGTGTGGCTTTGATTCGAGAAAAGCTTTTCGCCCTCGTTTAGCCCATTGGTGCGTGAGTTCCATAGAATTTTTTGCATATTCATAGGTGCTGGGATAAGGTGGGCATTCGTCCAACAGCATCATAATATCGGAGCCCAAAACACGCTGGATTTCCACCACATTTTCCGGCGTAAAGGTATGTTTTGAGCCGTCGATATGACTTTTAAAGTGAGCGCCTTCCTCATCCAATTTCCGATTATCGGAGAGAGAGAAAATTTGATATCCACCCGAATCGGTTAAAATAGGACGATCCCAGTTCATAAAAGCGTGCAATCCTCCCGCTTCTTTAATAATATCACAACCCGGTCGCAAGTAAAGATGATAGGTATTTCCGAGGATGATTTGCGCTTTAACCTGTTCAATGAGTGCATCTTGAGATACTCCTTTTACGGTTCCAAGCGTACCAACAGGCATAAAAATGGGGGTTTCAATAATGCCATGATCGGTTTTTAACTCTCCAAGCCGTGCTTTAGTAGTAGAGGAGATGTGTTTAAGTGAATACAAACTATAAAATTTAAAATTTTGATGTTATGCAGCCTATCTAAAATTGCTTATTTTGGCAAACTTAAAACTGGAAAGCTGTAAAATAATTATGATGCTTAAGGTAAAAAGATATCGGGAAGTTATTTTCACCAGTATATTAGATTTTCTAATTATACTGGCGAGCTGGTTTGCATTCCATTCCTTCTATACGCAAGATATTAATACACTACTCCGAGATTTTGACATCGATTTTGTGACAGCTGGAATATCAATCAGCTTTTACTGGTTGGCCATATTTGTGGTGATGGGTTCCTATAAAAAGCTATACTTGGTATCACGCCTCGATGAATTTATCAAGGTATTCAAGGTCAGCGTTTTGGGCGCATTGATCCTTTATTTTGGAATCAATATTAAGGAAAGCATTTCTATTGCAGAACAGCGGGAGCTCATTATAGCGTATTGGGTTACCATGTTTATTCTCCTGGCCGTGAACCGATTTATTGTACGTACCATCCAAAAGTATTATGCACAACGCGGAAAAGGATTGCACAGAACCGTAATTATTGGAACCGGACACACCGCGAAAGCAGCGTATGATGATTTAAATAGAAATAAAATATTGGGAATGCAGGTGTTAGGATTTATACAAGTGAATGGAAAAGCCCCCGAGCCTGAAACGGGTATTACAGCTGATGATGTGATTGGAAACCTAAATCAAATTAAAGACATCCTCATTGAAAGAGAGATACAGGATGTTTTAGTGGCGCTGGAACCCAATCGTCGCCAAGACTTAGTGGATGTAATCTCCAAAATTGATTCTCCTGATGTATCTATGAAGTTACTACCCGATTTTTATCAGTTGGTTAGTGGTCTTAGCAAAACAAACCAGATTTTCGGGATGCCGTTGGTTGAGATTTCCCCCGAGCCAATGCCTTTGTGGGAAAAAACCATCAAACGCGTTTTTGATATCGTTGTTTCCTCGATTGTATTAGTAATTACCTTCCCTATTTTATTTTTGATTGGGCTTGCCATTCGGTTAACGTCACACGGCCCCGCCATTTATCGCCAAAAAAGAGTAGGCAGAAACGAAAAGCCTTTCACAATCTACAAATTCAGGACAATGCTGAATAATGCAGAAAAGCACAGCGGTCCTACGTGGGCTAAAAAAGATGATCCACGCGTAACCAGAATGGGATATTGGCTACGTAAACTTCGTATTGATGAAGTCCCACAGCTTTTAAACGTGCTAAAAGGCGATATGAGTTTGGTTGGCCCACGCCCCGAACGTCCTCATTTTGTAGAACAATTTACTGAGCAAATCCCACTTTACACTCGGAGATTAAGGGTTCGTCCGGGCATCACTGGCTGGGCACAAGTAAAATGGAAGTATGATACTTCGTTGGACGATGTAAAAGAAAAAACCAAATTTGACCTTTTTTATGTAGAAAATGCATCTTTAAGAATGGATGCTAAAATTCTAATTAATACCATGATCACAGTTATTAAAGGAAAGGGACAGTAATTATGCCTTCAGATACTTTAATTATTGTTCCTACGTACAATGAAGCCCACAACATCGCGCGTTTAGTGAAACGGCTTATGGAGTTAAGGAATGAGGTAGATCTTCTGGTTATTGATGATGGCTCTCCCGATGGCACGGCAGAGCTAGTTAAAAATGCCCAAGAAGAATATCAGAGCCGAGTAGCACTGCTGGAGCGCCCCGGTAAACAAGGCTTGGGAACCGCTTATGTGAAAGGATTTAAATACGCTTTGGAGAAAGGATATCAGTATGTGTGTGAAATGGATGCCGATTTTTCTCATGATCCTTCCGATGCTGAAAAGCTGATCGACGAAGTGAAATCGGGAAAAGCGGATGTAGCCATTGGCTCGCGCTATTCGAATGGAATTAGTATCATCAACTGGCCTTTGAGCCGTTTGATTCTTTCGTATTGCGCCAATATCTATGCCAGAACCATCACCGGCCTACCTATTTTTGATACCACTGCGGGTTTTAAGTGCATACATCATAAAGTGCTTGAGACCATTTCTATCGATCGAATCAAGTCGAACGGTTACGCGTTTCAGATTGAGCTTCATTTCCGTGCTTGGAAGGCTGGGTTTAAGCTGAGCGAAGTATCCATTGTATTTCGTGAGCGAGAAGAAGGAGTGTCAAAAATGTCGAAAGCCATTGTTCGCGAAGCGATATGGCGCGTATGGGCACTCAAGTTCAGAAGTATGTTTGGAGCCCTTTAATGGGGGGTTTGATCTACTCACCGGAGAGCAAGATTGCGTATATTACATCAGACTAAAAACTAAAAAGCAACCATGCAGTATTTAGATTTTGAACAGCCTATTGCCGAATTAGAAGCAAAGATTGAAGAGCTTAAAAATCTCTCGAATGTGAGTGATGGGGTGTTAGATAAGGAAATTGAAAGCCTCAGAAAACGGGTAGATAAATTACGGGAATCCATATTTACGGATCTCACCCGATGGCAACGTGTACAGTTGGCACGCCATCCAAACCGGCCTTACACCCTCGATTATATTCAAGCTATGGCCGATGATTTTATAGAGCTGCATGGTGACCGATATCATGCCGACGACAAAGCCATTATAGGCGGTTTGGCGACCATTGATGGACAATCAGTTATGCTTATTGGACATCAAAAAGGACGAGATACCAACAGCCGGAAATATCGGAATTTTGGTATGGCTAACCCCGAAGGCTATCGCAAAGCCTATCGTTTGATGAAGCTTGCCGAGAAATTTGGAATACCCATCATTACGCTGGTAGATACGCCGGGAGCCTACCCGGGACTGGAAGCTGAGGAACGCGGACAAGCAGAAGCCATTGCCAAAAATCTTAAAATGATGGCTATGCTCGAAGTTCCCTTTATCACCATAATAATTGGCGAAGGAGCCAGTGGGGGAGCAATTGGAATCGGCATGGGGAATGAAGTGTATATGATGGAAAACAC
>JBDNFJ010000327.1:0-12291 GCA_041689895.1 Gracilimonas sp.
AAGCGGCTGTTTGATGTCTTCGCCAAAATCCGGCCCCAGAATATATACGATTTCATTGATATCGCGATCTAAGGTGCGGTTGAAGGTTTCTACAATTCGTTCAATAATCATGGTTCCCGCAACCGGAAGCAGCGGCTTTGGTACGGTATGAGAATGTGGACGAACGCGTGTTCCGCGTCCAGCCATTGGGATAATTAATTTCATATATTTGAGCGTGTTTTTTGAAACAAATTCATTGAATTGGCGGTGAATATAGGACGGTTAGCAACCAATTTCGACTTTCTGTTTTCTTGTTAGCTATCCGGCAACTTTTACACACCCATTATCATCCATACTTTTAATTTAACCTAACTAATTTGAACTGGTATCACTCGCTTCTCGATATAGCCGCTATTCTATTTTGCCTTATTTTTCTCCGTCACACGTGGTATCGTATGCGCTTTTTTCTGCAAACCTACCAACAGGTTGGCTATAAAAATCGTGAGTTTTGGCAGTGGATGAAGAGCCATTGGGATGAAAAAGTGATTCCTCCAAATATTGCAATTCTAAACATATTTATTTTTCTACTTCTATTTTTTGATGAAGAAATCCTGAATACCATCACGTATTCTTCGCTCTCGGTTATCTTCTTTATTTATGGATTTGCGTGGTTCACCTCTGTTTCGGGTTATCGCACAAAAAAAGTTAAAAAGCCGTTGGTTTTCACTCCACGAATTCTTCGGCTGATGATCCCATTTGTGCTTTTTAGTATCTTTTTTCCCTTTCTTTTTACTTACATGAGCTTTACCGGATTTATTCCTTTTGTGAATCTTCCCATCCCCAACTTTTACTCAGGACTTCAAATATTCGACCTAACTATGTTGGTTTTTGGATGGGCTTTTGGAGCTATGATTGTTCCCTTTTTCATCTTGTTGGCCGGCTTATGCACCATGCCTTTCGAAAAACTCATCCAAAATGGTTTTAAGAAACAGGCACGTAAAAAACTGGCCGGTATGCCCGAATTAAAAATAATTGCCATTACCGGCAGCTATGGCAAAACCAGCACCAAATTCATGCTTCGCGATTTGCTGAAAGAGCGTTTTAACGTGTGTTCAACCCCCGGCAGTTACAACACTCCAATGGGTATTTGCAAGGTTATAAACAACGATCTCCAATCCAATCACCAGATTCTAATCTTAGAAATGGGAGCCCGTTATGAAGGGAACATTCAAGAGCTCTGTGATATCGCCAAACCGGATATTTCTGTAGTTACAAATGTGGGCGTGGCTCACCTCGAAACTTTTGGTTCCCAAGAGGTAATTGCTCGAGAAAAAGGTCACTTGGTTGATAATTTAGATTCCGGAGATGTAGCGGTGCTAAATGCAGACGATCCTCGCGTTTCCACCATGGGAGAAAATAGAGCCGAACTAAACCGCATTTTGGTCGGACTTGAGCAGGGCTCCATTCGTGGAAGTTCAATTTCATACGATACCTCGGGAATGGCATTTGATGTGTGTATTGGGGAAGAAACCGAGCGTTTTAAAACCAAATTGCTGGGCGCCCATAATGTGCAAAACCTGCTGTTGGCGGTTGGAGTAGCCCATCATTTCGGAATACGGCTTAAAACAATGGCACTGGCTTCAACCCGTATTGAACCTATACAGCATCGGCTTGAATTAAAGCAACGTGGCGATATTTTTGTGATTGATGATGCTTTTAACTCTAACCCCGTCGGCGCAAAAAATGCGGTGGAGATTCTTGGCGAGTTTAATTCCGGCAAGCGAATTATCATCACGCCCGGTATGGTAGAATTGGGAGAGATTGAAGCGGATGAAAATCGAAAATTTGGCGAAGCTATCGGTAAAGCCAATCTCGATTTGGTGGTTTTAGTGGGAGAAGAACGGGCTAAACCCATCTTGGAAGGAATCAAAACAGAAGACTCAACCGCTATGAATGTCCGTGTAGTACATTCCCTATTCGAAGCCAATGAACTGGTGCAAAAGCACGCCCGCGCCGGAGATGTGGTTCTCTACGAAAACGATCTTCCTGATGTGTACAACGAAGGTTGATAAAGTGATTATTTAGTTTAAAGCACAGTTTCACTATATCACTCCATCACTATATCACTCCAACACTCCATCACTCATACCTCACCGCATCGGCAGGTTGAACTCGAGCCGCCCGATATGCCGGATACCAACTCGCCAACACACACAGAGTTAAGCTGGCCAGTAATATTATACTCACATCAAAGGGACTGATTTGGATGGGATAGGCATCTATAATAAAAGCGGAAGAAAGTTTCACCAACCCAAACTGCATTTGCAGCCAGCTCAACAGTAACCCGATGGCTCCTCCAAGCCCGCAACCAATGAGACCGATATATAAACCTTGTTTTCTGAAGATGGTTTTGATGCCCGATTTGCTGTAGCCCATCGACATTAGAATTCCAATATCGCGTTGTTTTTGGATTACAATCATCGTTAGCGAGCCAATAATATTTAGCACAGCAACAATCACAATAAGAATCAGAATTAAGAAAGACCCCCATTTTTCGAGATACATCACATCATACAGCGGTTTCTGAAGGTCGTACCACGTAGAAATCTCAAAATTCGGGCCTAACACCGCAGATAGTTTCTTTTTCACACTTTCCGCCTGCTCGTTATTCGCAAGCTTCAAATCCAACCCGGTAATCTGGTTTCTAACACGAAACAATCGTTTAGCGGCTTCAATATCTACAAATACTTTAGGCCCGCCGGCCACCTGTTGCAGAAAATAAGCTCCTCTAAAATCGAAGCGGTAGGTTTTTGGAACCGTTATTTGAGTTAACGCATTTTTCATTCCGGCAGCGCTTAGCAAAGCAATGTCTTCGCCCAGCTTTAGCTGCAACCTGCTTTTGAGATCTTCGTGCACAATAATGCCCGGCGTTCGATGATGCACCGAAAGGTCAAAAACTCCGGTGGAAATACTCTTTTCAATATCCACCAGCTGAAAAAACAAATCACGCTCTACCCCTTTTACATCTACCACCTCATTCTGTGAGCCATCCACAGCGAGCAGCGCCTTGCCTTCCACGTAGGGCGAAATGACTTTTATCTCAGGAAGCGACTTCACCTTATCCATCAATTCCTGATTCTGTGCGAAGGTTTTTGAGCCCGAAGCTTCAATTCGGACATCAGGATCGTAAGAAAGCAGAAAGCTCTTAATCACATCAAAAAACCCATTGAATACCGAAAGAACCACGATGAGTAGTGCCGTACCTATGGTTATGCCGGTAATGCTGATAAAGGTAAGAGTAGAAATTAGCGAAATATGCTTTCGAGAAAACAGGTAGCGCCGTGCAATAAATCCAGAGTTATTCATGCCCTAAAATATAGAATCAAGCAATTGAAAGCACTTTAAATGAGCGCATACATTTGTTAAAGTTTTAGTATCTTAAGCGCCCTTTAGAATTCAATATTGAGATGAGTTTAACACTGTCAAAAAAAATTATAGCTTCCATCTCGGATGGTTCACACGGTGACCCTTTTTCGGTACTTGGTCTGCATAAAGTGGACGTGGCAGGTAAAATGAAATTGGTTCTACGGGCTTTTAGACCCGAAGCAAAATCGATGGCGGTTCAGATCGGTAAAAAAAAATATGATCTCGATCGCATTTCGGAAGAGGGACTTTTTGAACGCGTTTTTGCACGAAGAAAAAATAAATTTAGCTACCAGCTTGTTATACATCCCTATAAAGGAAGTGATTTTACTATTACAGATGCCTACCAGTTTGATTCCTTAATTAGTGATTTCGACCTCCAGCTTTGGGGAGAAGGAAACCACCATCAAGCATATGAATTTATGGGGGCTCATCCTCATACCATGAACGGCACCAGCGGCACTCATTTTGTGGTTACCGCTCCAAGCGCTTCTCGAGTTAGCGTGGTTGGAAGTTTCAATAGCTGGGATGGGCGCGTGCACCGCATGCGTAAATTCCATAATCAGGGCATTTGGGAGATTTTCATCCCAGAGGTGAAAAAGGGGGATTATTATAAATACGAGATTAAGTCCACCGTTCAAGATTCTCCGCTTCTAAAAGCGGATCCTTTTGCTTTTCAGGCAGAGCTACGTCCCGGCACGGCTTCCATTGTTTCAGACATTGAGGATTATGCATGGAAAGATGAAAAGTGGATGAGTACTCGCCAAGATATACAGAATTATGAGCAACCCATTTCTATTTATGAAATGCACTTGGGCTCATGGCGCCGCAAAATTGGTGAAGATCCCGGCTTCCTAAACTATCGTGAAACGGCCGACCAACTTGTTCCATACCTACAAGATCTTGGATATACGCACGTTGAGCTAATGCCTATTGCCGAGCACCCTTATGATCCTTCTTGGGGATATCAAATTACCGGTTATTATGCGCCAACCAGTCGCTTTGGCACCCCCGAAGATTTTATGTACTTCGTTGATCAATGCCATCAGGCAGATATTGGTGTAATTCTCGATTGGGTTCCTGCTCATTTTGCAAAAGATGATCACGGATTGCGCCGTTTTGATGGAACCGGCCTTTTTGAGCATAGCGATCCTCGAAAGGGAGAACACAAAGAATGGGGAACCTGTATTTTCAATTATGGGCGTACCGAAGTCCGAAATTTCTTGGTTTCTAATGCGCTATACTGGTGCGATAAATTTCACATTGATGGGCTGCGTGTTGATGCGGTAGCCTCCATGCTGTATCTCGATTATTCCCGGGACGATGGGGAATGGTTGCCTAATAAATATGGTGGCCGTGAAAATATAGAGGCTATCAACTTTTTGCGGCAGTTTAACGATTCGCTTCACCATCATTTTCCGGGAGTAATTACCTTTGCAGAGGAATCCACCTCTTGGGGAGGAGTTTCTCGACCAACCGATGTCGGGGGACTGGGGTTTGATTTTAAATGGAATATGGGATGGATGAACGATACCCTAACCTATATTCAAGAAGATCCTCTTTTTAGAAAATATCATCAAGATCAGCTTACATTTTCTTTGATTTATGCTTTTTATGAGCACTTTACCCTCCCGTTTTCTCATGATGAAGTGGTGCACATGAAGGAAGCCATGCTTTCAAAAATGCCGGGAGATGATTGGCAGAAATTTGCTAATCTAAGATTGCTATATCTCTACATGTACACGCATCCCGGAAAAAATCTACTCTTTATGGGCTCCGAATTTGGACAGTGGTCTGAATGGAGTGAATCTCGCTCGCTGGATTGGCATTTATTAGAGTGGGAAAAACATCATGGATTGCAGTTGTTGGTCAAAGACTTGAATGGCATCAATAATAAAGAAAAAGCGCTGCATGAAGTTGATTTCGACTCGCGTGGCTTTGAATGGATCGACATTAGCGATGCCGACAATAGCATTATCTCTTTTGTGCGAAGAGCTAAAGATCCCGAAGACTTTGTTATTGTGATAATGAACTTTACACCATCGGTTCATTATGGATATAAGATTGGAGTTCCACATGCAGGAGAGTACGAAATATTGATTAATTCCGATTCCGAGTTTTATGGTGGAAGTAATACCGGCGACCATAAGATTCACGCTGAATGGGGAGAATGGCACAATCAAAAAGCAAACATTTCAATAACCGTACCACCATTGGCCGGTGTCATATTAAAACCAAAGAGTTAGTTTATACATGTGGTTTCCACGCTCCTGCGGCTGTTTAGTTCACCCAACCTCGTTTCCTGGAAAATATGGAATGGGAGATTTTGGATTTGAAGCCCGCGATTTTATTGATTTTTTAGCCCGTACAAATCAAACTATTTGGCAAGTGTTACCCCTTACCCCAACCGGGTATGGGAACTCGCCGTATGCAAGTTATTCTGCTTTTGCCGGAAATGTGTATTTGATTAGTCCCGATATCTTGCATAAAAAAGGGTTGCTAACCGAAGAAGAGATTCAGCAAATTGAAGCGCCTTCTGGCGTTAGCGCACATTACGAGGCTTCATTTGAAAACAAGGATACCGTATATAAGTTGGCAAGTGAGCGGTTCTACAATCACCTTAAAAAATCGGAAGAGCGGGCTTTTAATTCCTTTAAAAAACAACATAAGCACTGGCTTGATGATTACGCGCTTTTTATGGCTTGCTCCCTGCATTACAACAAGCAGCCGTGGATTACTTGGGATAAAGATCTGGCACAACGCAAACCGAGTGCATTAAAAGCTTATCGTAAAAAATTTAGTGAAGAAATTAAATTACAGTACTGGCTTCAATTTGAGTTTCATAACCAGTGGAGCGATTTAAAAAAATATGCTAATACTCACGGGGTTCGTGTGGTGGGTGATATCCCGATTTTTGTAGATCACAACAGTGCCGATGTTTGGGCTAATCCCGGTTATTTTGAAGTGGATAAACAGGGAAATCGCATGCTAATAGCCGGCGTGCCTCCCGACTATTTCAGTATTACCGGACAACTTTGGGGAAATCCTTTATACAAATGGGAAGCCCTCGAAAAGGATGGCTTCTCGTGGTGGATCGATCGCTTCAAACACATGTTTATGACTTACGATGCCATTCGAGTGGATCACTTCCGTGGTTTTGATGCTTACTGGCAGGTAGAAGCAAGCGAAAAAACAGCCGAAAAAGGAACGTGGGTTAAAGGTCCGGGTGTAAAATTATTTGATGCTATTTTAGAGCAATGTGGAGAGCTCCCTATTATAGCCGAAGATCTGGGCTTTATGACAGAAGGCGTACAAAAACTACGCGATAAATATAATTTCCCAGGAATGAAGATCATTCAGTTTGCATTCGATTCTGACTCCACCAATAGCTTTTTGCCGCACAATTATACTCAAAATAGTGTGGCCTACTCCGGCACGCACGACAACGACACCACGCTTGGCTGGTATAACACCACAGGCCAGGAAGAACAACACCGCGCTCGTATTTATACCCGCTCCGGTGGCGAGTATATACATTGGGAATTTATTCGTCTTGGGATGCTTTCCGTATCTGACCAAGCGATATTTCCACTACAAGATTTTATGGGCTTAGATAGCACACATCGCATGAATATTCCCGGAACATCCTCCGGAAACTGGCTCTGGCGATACACAAAAGAAATGCTCGATGGTGTGGATGAAGAACACATCAAACAGCTTGTGGCTCTAAGCAATCGACATATTAACCGAAATGATTAATCTTAAAATTGCCTGATTTCATATACAGACTGCATTTTTGTATATTTCAGGCTTAGATATTTTAACTCACATTATGGCGTTTTCACTCAATAACTTACCCAACAGAACCGGAAAACCACGATCAAAAGGCTACACCATGGCGCTGGACAAAGGATACAGCGTTCGTCAAGCCGAAGATTTTGTTGAAACATGTTCTAACTATGTCGATGTAATAAAGCTTGGGTGGGGTACTTCGTATGTAACTCAAAACCTAAAAGAGAAAATTGACGTTTATCAAAATGCAGGCATTCCGGTTTATTTTGGTGGAACTCTGTTTGAGGCCTACGTTTTACGCGATCAGCTTGACGAGTACGTGGAGCTGATGAATACCTATGAAATTAAGTATGTTGAAGTTTCGAATGGCACCATTTGGCTTTCCGATGAGCGAAAGCAAGCCATCATTAAAAGATTAAATAAAGATTTTACGGTTTATTCTGAGGTAGGAAGTAAAAATCCAGACGATATCATTCCCCCTTATAAATGGGTGCGTATTATTAAAGAAGAATTAAAAGCCGGTGCATATAAAGTGATCTGTGAAGCTCGTGAAAGTGGCACCGTTGGTGTTTTTCGCCCTAATGGCGAAGTACGATCCGGTTTAATTGATGAAATCGCGGATCAAATACCTATAGAAAATTTGATTTTTGAAGCCCCTCAAAAAGACCAGCAAGTTTGGTTCATACGAAAATTTGGTAGCAATGTGAATCTGGGTAACATTCAGCCCGCAGATGTAATTTCAGTAGAAACAATACGACTGGGATTACGTGGCGACACCCTGTTAGATTTTTTCTCCCTGGACGATCATGAGGACCTTAACAAAGTAATGAAAGACAATAATTCAATCTCTAACAAAGAGTAATCACTGAGAGTACTTATTTATGAAAATTCTTTACGTAGCTGCTGAAATCTCCCCTTTTGCACGCATGACACACACCGCCGACCTGCTTCGGTTCTTGCCTGCTTCATTACAAGACAAAGGATACGAAATTCGAATCCTGCTCCCGAAATACGGAACTATCAACGACCGGCGAAACCGACTGCATGAGGTTATACGACTTTCGGGCATTGAGGTAGAAGTGGGTGAGAAAATTGAAAGCATGAAAATTAAAGTGGCCAGCATTCCCAATGCTAAGCTTCAGGTATATTTTCTTGATAATGACACCTATTTCAAAAGAAAAGGGCTGTTCAAAAAGCCTGATACTGATGAGTTTTACGAGGATAATGACGAGCGCCTGGCCTTCTACAATAAAGGCGTTCTTGAAACAGTTATTAAGCTCGGTTGGGAACCGGACATCATCCACTGCCATGATTGGCCTGCTGGTTTGACTCCGCTTTTAGTGAAAACGCTGTATAAAGACGAGAAGGTTTTCAAAAACACAAAGATCGTATATAATCTGCATCACCCTATCAACGAAGGACATTCAGATTCAGCACGTGTGTTAGAGCTTCTCGGCCTCCCTGCCGACACCGATATCGATAATCTTACAGAAGAAGGAAAAGTAGATCTGCTGAAACTCGGACTCAAATACAGCGATCATGTGGTAACAGGTAATTACCTGAAAGACGAATTCGACGACATTTTTAAAGAATTAGGAATTAAGCCTGAGAAAATTCAGGGATCTCCTGAAGATGTATCGAACAAGTTTGCCGAGTATTACCGGACTATTTCTGACGCTGAATAATAGATAGAGAACATTTTAAATATTTCCTTAATGACCAGAACAAATAAGGGTTTTGTTTCCTTATGTATTCCCCTGTTAGCCCTACTTTTTATTTTCAACGGCTGTGAAGACCCCGGCAGCGTAGGTAGTGATTATGTTGACAAGCCCACACTTACTTTCGACACCTTATCCATCTCCCAAACAGACTTTTTAAGTTATAAAGGGTATTCAGGTCGCCTTGGGTTTATTCCCATAGGCCACTATTCGGATGCTCTTTTTGGTGAGATTGATGTAAAAGGGTTTTTAAAACCCTCGCGGGCACCTGCTATTCCGGATTCCATCAAACTGGACGAAAGCTTTGACGTTAAGCTGGAGCTGGCATTAGACAGCCTCGAAAATTATGGCGACACGCTTTCTCAAACCAACTTCACCGTGTATGAAATTACCTCCCCATGGCGAAGCAATGCCCTCAATATTGACGATGATATTCAATATGGTGATATTGTTGGGAGTTTCACGGTTGGTGACCAGAGAAACATTGTTGTTGATTTGAGCCAACAATGGATAGATAAGTACAAAGCGTTCTTTTACAATACCGATGAAGTGGCGGATATTGACTCTTCCTATAACTATAACTTTGGCGGATTAGCTATTGTATCGGATCAACAAGACTCCAAGATTTCTTTTTCACGCTCCGATGGAACCAAGTTTCTATTTATAAATGGAGCCGTCTCAGATACTACCGATACCCTTGCAGTTCCACTGAGAGATTGGGGCTTTACCTTAGACCGTGCCGGCGCCGTAACTCCTAACAACACCTATCCCATACATACAACGCTTGAAGGTATGATTGGCATTACCATGCCAGATTCTCTTTTACGGGCAGATAATAACACCAAAAATATTATTCGCGCTGATTTAATTTTTTATGAGGCCGAGCAGGAGCTGGAAGCGAACCTACCTCCCAATCATATTCGCTTGCCCATAGCTTCTTTAAACATGCATTTAAAAGAACGTATTGAGCCCGTGTATGAATACCAGTTTGGTAGTATAGAGTTTTTGGGAGTGCCAACCAACGAGGATAAGCCAGCCTTTCAAATCAATATCACCAATTATGTAAATGACGTTATTTTTGGAGGTGAAAGCCGGCGTGAGCTCATTTTAGGCGCCGGATCCACCTCAGGAGCGTTGCGATCAACACTGCTTTATAATGAAAACGCTGCTGAAAATGTCCGCCCAAAAATAATTATTACATCTTTAGTGGATTAAGAACACATGAAAACCATCAAACATTTTTTAGTACTCTTAGTTTTTCTATTCCCAGCCTCCAAAGCATTTGCACAAGTTGAAGGGGCTAGCGAAAGCCGTAGTGGTTCGTTCTATTCTCTTTTTGGAGTAGGATACCCAACCGATAATAACAACGCCCGCGAATTAGGCTTGGGTATTATTGGTGTCTCTTTAGATAACATGCAATCTAATTCCTTACAAAACCCAGCTCTGTGGGGTAGAAATTCTCTCTCTACGGCATCTACAGGCCTTAACCTCTCTAAATACCAGGCTTCAAGTCAAGGGGCAACAAATGCAAATGCCTTATTAGAAGTTGGATATTTTCAGGTTACACTTCCTATAGTACGAGAAAAATTTGGTGTTTCAGCGTCTATGTATTCCGTAACACGCTCTAACTATCGGTTTGTAACTATCGACTCAACCACCGCTTCCGCAAATAACGTGGTTAATTACGCCTCCGACATCCGCGGAGCAGGCGGCATTAATAAACTTGAAGTAGGCTTTGGCTGGAGCATCAACAAAAATATTTCCCTTGGGTATGCTCCATCACTTACGTTTATATCCCAAAATAATTCACAGGATGTGTTTTTCAACAAATCGGGGTTTGGTACCAGCAACTTAGATGCTAAAGTAACCGGAACAGCTCTTGGGCAACGGTTCGGAGCCCTGCTAACATTCAGAAATTTATTAAGTTCAAGAGATCGTATCAGTATTGGGGCTGAGGCCACCCTGCCCATTACTATAGACGCCAAGAAAACAAAAACCGTTAAAAAGATTGTTGGTAACCAGCAGCAAGAAGTAACATTGGGGACCGCTCAAAAGGGAGATGTTAAACTACCATTAGGCTTGAAAGGAGGGATCACTTATTACCCCTCACAACTACTAAATATCTCAGCAGAAGGCTTATATCAGGGTTGGGGGAGCTATAAATCTGCTTTTGATCCCAATACCCAACTAAATATGATGAGCGACCGTCATAAACTTGGTTTAGGGGTTGGTTATCACCCTTATCGCACTAATTCTGCTAAGTTTTTGTCTAATTTCAGATACAGTGGCGGTATTTCTTATGACAGTGGGCACCTCACTATTAGGAACCATGATATTAACACCCTTTGGTTTTCTGCTGGTTTAGGAATAATTTCCCCAAGGTCGAGCTCTACTGTAGATCTTAGTATTCGTTACGGACTAAGAGGTACTACCGACAATAATCTAATCAGAGAAAAAATCTGGGCGTTTAACTTGTCTGTGAACCTGTCAGAGCTTATGTTTTTCCGCAAAAAATTGCAGTAAGGCAAAATCACCTTATAATAATTAAACTATCTGTTTAGTTTATAAACCAATGGTATAAACAATTACAAGACTAATGAAGCAATTAATACTCCTTATTGGGATACTCATAGTTAGTTCTCCCCTCATCCACGCACAAGCCGATTGCCAGGAAACACCCCCTGACGGGCTTTCTCCACTATCGGCCTATTCTCTATTTTATTCAAACTACAAGACGGGTGAATATGAGTTCGCATTGAAATATGGTAAATGGATGGTTTGTGCCAAGCCAGAAAAGCTGGAGGGAAACCCACAATTTAAGCTTCAAACCCAGTTTGAGCGCCTTGTTAAAATTTACGGAGAGATTGGCCGAGGAAAAGAAGACCCGGCCCAGAGAAGCGCTTATATTGACACCGCTCTTACGCTTTTAAATGAAAACTTAGAGTTATTTGGCACAACTCCTGAAGATCGTTTTGAAATTACCCTAAATAGAGGGCGCTTTTACCAACAGAATTACGATTACATTGAAAATGGTCTTCAAAAAGCCTATCAAGATTATGTTACTCTCTTTGAGATTGATGCCATGCGTGCTATGAAAATGGGAAATGGATATTACCTGCGTCTGGCTTTAAATAACCTTGTAAATAAAGGCACAAAAGAAGATGCTCAGGCTCTCATCGATGAGGTGAAGCCAAATGCAACCGGCGAAATTCTCGACTTTATTGAAGAGCAGCAGCAAGAACTTCTCGGTTCTCCGGAAGAACAAATTGCTTATTTCAAGGACATCGTTAAAAAAGAGCCGAAAAATGTAGCCGCCTGGAAAGCTCTGAAAAACGCTTATGAAACAATAAGTGATCGCCAAAAACTGAAAGAAGCAGAA
>JBDNFJ010000328.1:0-3299 GCA_041689895.1 Gracilimonas sp.
ATATCACAAAGTTCTATGACTTCTTTTATATCAAAGTGCTTTATAAGTTCATCAGGTAAAACATGAGATATTAATGCTGAATTCATTGAGGTTTTTAGCAGGTAAATATAGTCAAATCCCCATAAAATTCACATGACCCCCATTAAGGAGCGTGCGAAGGCTTCGCAACCGGAAGATGTAGCCACGCTCATATATACATCGGGAACCACAGGACGGCCAAAGGGAGCAATGCTCACCCATCGCAATATTGTCAGCAACGTAAAGGCGGCTACCCAGCACATTTATTGGGATGATACTGATCGACTACTTTCATTTTTACCACTGTGTCATTCTTTTGAACGTACAGCCGGTTATTATGCCATGATTTCTTCGGGGGTTGAGGTGTATTATGCAGAAAGTGTAGATACAGTTTCAAAAAATATGCCGGAAGTTAAGCCAACCATCATGATTAGCGTGCCCCGGCTGTTTGAGAAAATGTATAATCTGATTGTAAAAAGTATAGAAGAGGGCAGCGATACCAAGAAGAAAATTTTCAATTGGGCGGTAGAAACCGGACGTAAACATTCAGAGGGTAAACGAGGCTTTGTGACACTAGAGAAGATGGTTGCGGATAAGTTGGTATTTAATAAACTAAAGGAACGAACCGGTGGACATGTTCGTATTTTTGTTTCAGGAGGAGCTGCTTTGCCGCCCGATATAGATACGTTTTTTACGTATGCGGGTATGAGCATTCTTCAGGGGTATGGGCTGACAGAGACTTCGCCTATCATGGCTGCCAATAAACCGGGACAGGAAAAAATTGGAGCGGTAGGCACCATCATCCTCGGCGTTACTGTTGGCATTCAGAGCTTGGAGAATGGAGAAATGATCGCAGAAATCAGCGGAGAAGATTATCCTACAAAGTTGAGCTCAGAAGCCGGTGAAATCCTTTGCAAAGGCCCAAATGTGATGAAAGGGTACTGGAATTGCGGAGATGATAGACAGTGATGGTTGGCTGCATACAGGAGATGTCGGTCAATTTGATGAGGGGTTCCTCAAAATCACGGATCGTATTAAGCACATGATTGTAAATGCCGGTGGAAAGAATATCTACCCTGGCCCAATCGAGGATTTCTTTAAAACCAGCAAATGGATTGATCAAATTGTGGTAGTTGGTGAAGCTCAAAATTATATGGCGGCCATTATTGTGCCGGATTTTGAAGGGGTAGCCAAAGCTGCTAAAGAAAAAGGTTTGAAATTTTCAGGTAACGAAGAAATGATAAAGCTGGATGAGGTCAAAGAGATCTTTAAAAAAGAGCTTCGTTCTTTCTCAAAGGAATTAGCTTCACATGAGAAAATTCGTGATTTCCGATTATTGGCTAATGAATTCACCGTTGAGACGGGAGAAATCACCCCAACGCTTAAAGTTAAAAGAAGGGTGATTGCGGATAAATATGGTCACCTAATCGATGATATTTTTAAAGATGATAACTCTTAACTAAGAGTTCAGACAGAAAACAATAGGTACAAAAAAGGCTTCTAATTATAGAAGCCTTTTTAGATTCACACCTAATTCACATCAATTTTTCTGAGCTATTAATTGGATTGTTGCAGGTTTCCGATTGTTTTGCCGTTAGGATTTCCGTTGGCCAAATCTTCCAAACTTGTTACAGCCCCCCATAAGGTCATGGCCTTTTTAAGTGTCTTGTCAAACACGTCATTTACGATGGGGTAGAAGTACTGCATTCCCCAAACCTGCCGAGCTAATTCAGCCTTCATGCGTCCTTCCGTTAGCCAAGCTACTTTTTCAAAATGACCTACCGGTATAAATAAGGAATCGTTTTTGAAGGTAGGTGTACTTACGGTATCCGTAACCACCATCCCACGCTCTTTAAGCACGTCTTCGAATTCATTCACGTGTTTTTTGTCCCATTTGAAATTCTCACGGAAGTTTTCAAAACCATTTCCCCATTTTGCGCGGAAATTATCTCCTTCCATATCGAGGAATGAACGTACGTAATCGAAAGAAGCGCGCTGGCGGATGGCAAAGTTGAATACATAGGCTGAGGTGGTTGTGTCGTTGGGTACAATATAATCCGGTACAATTCCTCCACCGCCATATACTACACGTCCATGCTCGGTGTTATATTTCAGCGAATCCGGTACGTGATTGATAAACTCAGAGGCATCGTCCATAGCGTCATCTCTGCGGTAAATTTCGTACGCATATTCTTCTCCACCTCCTTTAAAAGGCTTCTGGATTAAACGTCCTGATGGAGTATAATATCTTGAAATGGTAACGCGAACGCTGCTTTCATCCACCAGCTCATATTGCTGCTGAACCAACCCCTTACCAAACGTGCGCTTACCTACAATTAGGCCACGATCGTGATCCTGAATAGCACCACTTACAATTTCACTGGCTGATGCTGAGCCTGCATTCACAAGAATAATTAAAGGCTCATCTTTAGACGTTCCGCTCTTGCGAGAAAAATATTCACCATTAAACCTTGAGTGCCTACTTTTTGTGGATAATAATTCTGTTCCTCTTGGGAAAAACTCCTCGGCAATGGCAATAGCTTGGGATAGATAGCCCCCCGGATTTTCACGAAGGTCCAGCACCAACCGTTTCATACCTTCTTTTTTGAGCGTTCCTACGGCTTCCATAAACTCATCATGCGTAGTGGCCGCAAATCGGTTTATCTTAATGTAGCCGGTTTTATCATCCAGCATGTACGAGGTATCGACCGTGTATAGCGGGATATCGTCACGGATGATATCGAAGTTAATAGGCTCCTTCATGCGAGGACGTTTGATGGTGACTTTAACTTCTGTGCCTTTTTCACCACGTAGTCTTCGAATCACCATTTCGTTAGTAAAGCCGACGGCGGTAGAGTCTCCAATTTTGATAATACGATCGCCTGAACGAATTCCAAGCTGGTCGCTGGGTCCGCCTGATATAGCTGAGATCACGGTTATGCTGTCTTCTATAATCTGAAACTGAACCCCAATTCCCTGAAATTTCCCGGCAAATTCTTCCTGGATATGTTCGTTATCCTCGGGTTCAATATAAATGGAGTGCGGATCAAGCGCTGAAAACATGCCCCGGATAGCTTCTCCGGTAAGCTTGGTCATGTCCTCATCCGGACTATTATTTGTGATGTATAAATAGGCTTTTTCGAAATCTGAAAAAGAATCACGAATGGTTTTGATGTCAATTCCCTGAAAGGTAGTATCGATAGGGGAATCATTAATTTTAAGCGTAGAATCTTTTATAGATTTTACCATTCGATGGATACTTGCTCGGTACATCTTATTAA
>JBDNFJ010000329.1:0-8040 GCA_041689895.1 Gracilimonas sp.
GTAATAATTCGCTGCCCGAATAACCAGTTAGTACCACCTTCCCAATCTGTGATTTTCCCTCCCGCTTCTTCAATAATGAGCGTAGCAGCTGCCACATCCCAAGCACTCAATCCGTATTCATAAAACCCCTCAAGTCGCCCACAAGCTACATTACAAAGATCCCAAGCTGCCGAACCGGGCCGACGCACACCATGAGTTTTGGACATCATCCGCTTGAATAAGACCAGATAATTATCCACCAAATTGAGATTATTGTAGGGAAATCCGGTGCCAATCAGCGAAGAGGACGAATCTGCATTGGACGATACCGTAATCTCATTCCCATTTAAAAAAGCTCCTTCTCCTTTTACCGCCGTAAATAGCTCATTATTTGCGACTTCAAAAACGAGTCCTACTTTGGCACTTTTTTCTTCCCACAGTGCAATAGAAATACAGTACACAGGAAAACCATGTGCGAAATTGGTAGTTCCATCAATGGGATCAATAATCCAAATACGGCCATCCGGAAGGCTGTTTTTTTGCTGAGATTCTTCCGCCAGAATTTCATCATCGGGAAAGGCAGAGCTAATAACCTCAATAATTTTTTTCTCCGACGCAATGTCCGCATCCGTCACAAGATCATTTTTCCCTTTTAGCTTTACATTAAGAGACGTTTTTGTAGTAAAATTTCTAATGATGATTGCAGCTTCTTCTGCCGCCTTTTCTGCGGTTTGTAGTTCCTTATCAAAATTACTCATAGGCTAAATACTCATTTAGTTTCCACCAAACAGATTCTTAATCAACTTCCCACCCTTTTTCTTCAGGTATTCTTTCACAATATCTTTTATGACAGATTCATCCGGGCGAATTTTAGGTTTATCGGAAGTCCCGGTAATTACCAGCGGGACGGCTATAGTGCCATTCTCTTGTTCTAAGGCATCTACCGACTGTTTCGATAATACCGCCGCCATTCCTTTCTTAAATCGGCTTGGCAATGCTATAGTTGCTTTATAATCAATCTTACCGGTTACAAGCTGTTGTGTTCCGTTCATTTCCAGACCGATATCCGCACTGGTAATATTTAGATTTTTAAACGTGAGCACTTCATCTTTTATCGTAAAGTCTGATTTCCAATTATCCAGTGCTATATTTTCAAATTCTTTTGCTCGTAGCAACTTTGCCATTTCCATTTGGATCGGATGACCTTTCAAACGTGATTTCGTCATCCCAAAACTCCCATCCGCTTCTGTAGTAGAAATTTTTGGAGAGAGAGAGGTATCCAGGGCTGATTTATAGTTGATATCCGCACTCAACTCCCCTTCAAGGTATTTGTGGATGGTGCTTTTATCCCCCAGAAAATTAGTTTCTTTAAGAAAGGAAGAAGCTTTCAAATGATCCAGCTTGCCGTTAAACTGAATCTTGGTTTGCGTCGGTTTGGGAATATCCCAATGCAAGTTACCGGAAGCGGAGCCTTCAAAAAGTGTTGCTTTGGCATCTTTTAGCTCAATTTTAGAAGGATTCATCACCCCTTTTCCACTAATATTGGTGATAGAAAGACCCATCACATTCAGTGTTCCAATACCCGCATTAACCTGCGCATTTATATTCGGCAGCTCGATGGGAACAGGCGCATTAGGATCCGTCTCCTCGTCCCAGTCAATCATCTCATCCAGATTAAGACGTTTGCTCTTATACGTTCCGGAAATGGTAGGCACCTGATTTCCTGAAACCTTCTCTTTTAATAATCCCAGATAGTTCTTCATTTCACCCGAAAGTTGAAAATCAGAGCTTCCAAAATTCATCTTAAAACCGTTAAGCTTCAAGGCATTAGGAGTGATATTTAATTTTCCATTTAAATCCTTAACTGGCAAGGGTAACTCTCCCCCATTCGCATTAACACCACTTAAGGTGAACGCACCCTTCAGCTTAATTTTAAGCGGATCTCCGGCAGGTCCTTTTGCTGATAAATTCAGCGTAGCTTTTCCATTTAAGGTTTCTACCCAAGGCTGGAGGGAATAGTATTTGCCTATATCACTCAGCATGGCATTCCCGTCCAAACTTAAATTAAAGACGGGATCTTCAGACAGATAATTTCGCACGTTTCCTTTTAAAGCCAGGCTGTTATTTCCAGTTTTGAATTTTGCCTGTGAGATCTGAATTTCTTTGCCTGATACCGTTCCTGCAAATTGAATATTGGTAAGTGGTTCCCCCACCGATTTATGCTTAATATACCCATTGGTTAGTTTTATACTGCTTTTTTGAAGTAAGGCCTCGATATCAAATGGCTCCAATTTGCCCCTCACCACGAACCTCGATTCCAGCTTGCCTCTCAGAGTTAACGTATCTTCATCTATAGGGTAGAATTCTTTTAAAGTTGAGAGGTCAGCACTCACGTTACCCGTCATATTAACATTCTGACGTTTTTCATCCAGCGGATCATTCACCGTCCCCGAAATACTCAGCTTATTTTTGGATGCTGAAAATTGTGCCTTACGAATGATGATTTGTCGGTTTGAAGCTTTAATATCCGCTTCGATATTCTGGATGGGTTGGGCTACCCCGGCGTATTGCATCAGTCCTTTAGAGAGCGACATGGTGCCATCTATCTTAGCATTTTCAGGATCTTTGAAATTTCCTTTAGCGTTTAATTTCACTATTAATTGTCCGGCCAGCCTTTGGATATCAAATTCCTTAATCGGATAAAACTTCTCTACGGTTGATAAGTCAGACTTACTATTTATATTGAGATCAAAACTAGGATTTTCCGCTAAAGGATCTGATATCTTGCCGGAGACCGCTATTTCATTCTGGGCCGCGTTTGCCGTAAAGCTTTGAATGGATATCTGGTTATTATCCGCCACAAAAGAAAGCTGGATATTCCTGATAGCCTCCGGTAAGTCGTTATTCTTGAGATATCCATCTTTTATATGAATGGTGAATTTAAAGTCAGGAATAGCGTTTTCCGTAAGTGCTCCGCTGATATTTCCTTCCAGCTTTAATGAACCCTTTGTTTCCAATCCCTGCACATATTCCTCATATTCTGGTGGAACCAAACCAAGCAGTTCTCCAAAATTATCGGAAGAGCTTGATAGTGAGAGATGCACATTGGTAGCCTCGCTGCTCCAAGAATCGATATTTCCATTCATTTGGAGCTTTAATCCACGAATACCTAAACTACCTTCTTTAATTTCCAAGGTTTCCTTATCCAGATTCAGTATCGAATTCTGTTGAAGACTTAAAGCCATCCCGCTCAGGTACTCCTCCCCTTCAAGCTGAACCGACAGGGACTGAACCTCGGCCTGCAAATTAGTTTGGATAAGTTCATCAAACTGAAGCCCCAGCGTTCCGCTTAATCCCTGTGCATTAATAGTCATGCCTGAACTCTCATCTGCGTAATGCACCGTGCCATTTTCAAGCACCAGTTCCGGAATAGCTAAAGAAATCCCTCCCTCTTCCTCGGCCGTGTCATCGGTTTCGGATGCCATTAGAAAATCAAGGTTCGTGGAGCCGTCTTTATGAACCATATACTGAATTTCGGGAGAGCGCAAAATCAACTCAGCCATCTGAATATCATTCGAAAGCAAAGGCAAAATCTTGATAGAAAGCACCAGTTCCTGCAGGGAAACCACCCTATTTCCAGTTTTATCAGGCAATGAAAATCCCTTCATGCTTACACCCGCATAAGGGAATGTTGTAAATAGGCTAAGCGACATAGATTCAACCTGCACCTCCGTTCCTACACTTTCATTAATCAAAGGAACAACTGTTTCGCGTAGCCGTTCGTCATTAAAATATATGCGCAAACCCGCTACCGCAGCTACAATAAGAATTAAAATTCCGGCTAAAATTTTTAGAAATAGTTTCATAATGATGGCATTTAATTTGTGATGAATCACCTATGATAGTGAACATAGCCAATAGTATTTAGAAGTTCACTTTACCCGAAATTAGTGTCCCAGAGCCTGATATACTACCTCGGTTCTATGTTTTCACCAATAACAAGCCAAATTGTTTCTTCAGCACCATTTAAATTCTTTAATCTCAGCCAAAAAATGAGGATATTCATCCTGTTAACTCTGTTTAAAAAATACCTCAAATGATTATCCCCATTGCAAGCGATCACGCCGGATATCCAGCCAAAGATATTGTTAAAAAGATACTGAAAGAAATGGGTCACGAGCCCGTCGATTACGGCACCCACTCTGAAGAATCGGTTGATTATCCCGATTTCGCCGTTAAGGTTTCTGAAGAAGTGAATAATGGGAAATACGATCAGGGTATTTTATTGTGTGGAAGTGGCCAAGGTGTGTGTATGACCGCCAATAAATATCCAAAAGTACGCGCGGCTCTTGTTTATTCCGCTGATGTAGCCAAGCTAACCCGACTTCATAACAACGCCAATATAATGTGCCTGCCCGGCCGGGAACTGAACAAGGAACAGCTAAGAGCAATTTTAGCTGCATGGTTTGCGGCCCATTTTGAGGGCGGGCGGCATGAACGTCGTACTAAAAAAATTGAATCATTAACTCAACATTAAACGCTGCCAATGAAATCTCTTCAGGAACAAGATCCCGCTATTTTTGACCTTCTTGAACAAGAAACAGACCGCCAAAATTATAATCTGGAACTGATTGCATCCGAAAACTTTGCTTCTGAGGCCGTGATTTCTGCAATGGGAAGCGTGCTCACCAATAAATATGCAGAAGGCTATCCCGGCAAGCGCTATTACGGCGGTTGCGAAGTGGTAGATGTGGTTGAAGAGCATGCCCGAAATCGCGCAAAAGAGTTATTTGGTGCAGAATGGGTAAATGTGCAGCCGCACTCGGGCGCTACGGCAAATGCGGCTATTTATTTGGCCTGTATGAAGCCCGGCGACACTTTTTTAGGCTTTAATCTTTCCCATGGCGGTCATCTCACACACGGCTCTCCGGTTAATTTCTCAGGGATCAATTACAAAGCTGAGTTTTATGGGGTGAATAAGGAAACCGGTCGCCTGGATATGAACATCATTCGTGATCGGGCTCTGCAAGTGAACCCGAAAATGATTTCGATTGGCGCCTCGGCTTATTCTCGTGATTATGATTATGAAGCCTTCCGAAGTATTGCGGACGAAGTCGGAGCTTTGCTCTGGATGGATATGGCGCACACGGCGGGCTTGATAGCCACCGGTAATCTAAAAGATCCCCTTCCCCACGCACATGTAGTATCTACCACCACGCATAAAACGTTGAGAGGTCCACGCGGCGGAATGATTCTTGTTGGTAAAGACAGTGAGAATACGATTGGAGTTACAGCGGCTAAATCTGGACGTACCAAGCGCTGGGGCGAAGTATTTGACTCCGCTGTTTTCCCAGGAACGCAGGGCGGCCCCCTCATGCATGTGATAGCAGCCAAGGCTGTTTCCTTTGGTGAAGCTCTCAGAAAAGATTTTAAAACCTATCAGACCCAGACACAGAAAAATGCCAAAGCAATGGCGGCTAAGCTCCTTGAGTTGGGATATAATCTGGTAAGCGGTGGAACCGACAATCATCTTATCCTAATTGATTTGCGAAACAAAGGGTTAAACGGGAAGATTGCCGAAGAAGCTTTAGATAACGCATCCATCACCGTGAATAAAAATATGGTTCCGTTTGATACCGAAAGTCCATTCGTCACTTCAGGCATTCGGATTGGTTCCCCCGCCATGACAACCCGTGGTTTAAAAGAAGCGGAGTTTGAGTACATTGCATCGCTGATTGATAAAGTGCTTCAAAATCCAGAGAACGAAGATACTCACGAAAAGGTAAAGCAGGAAGTGCGCGATCTATGCAGCAAGTTTCCGCTTTATGATTTTGTAACGGCCTAAGGTAAGGAAGTATATTGGAACAGCGCCAGATTATGCCAAGTGAACCTCCCAAAGCTAAAAAGCCGGAAGACCGAACAGGAACCATGTCTTTTCTCGATCACCTTGAGGAGCTACGCTGGAGGCTCATCAAAGGGATGCTTGCCGTTCTTGTAGGCGTGCTCATTGCCTTTATATTTTCCGATTTTATAGTGGATAAAGTGATGTTAGGGCCCACACGTGCCCATTTTTTCATGTATGATTTCCTTCATGTGGATGCCATAAATTTTGAATTGCAAAGCCGCCGACTACCGGGGCAGTTTTTTACCTTTTGGGGAACCCTGTTTGTTTCGGGGTTTATTATTGCATCGCCTTTCTTTATTTATCAGATTTGGGCATTTATTGAACCCGCCATGGAATCTAAAGAAAAGAGCAAAACCCTTTTTAGAACCTTTTTTATCACCCTTCTTTTTATACTGGGAATTTCCTTCGGTTATCTGATATTGGTTCCTTTTGCGCTACAGTTTTTTGCTCAATTTAGTATCTCGGAAATTATTCGAAACGATTTTGACATCAACGAATACTTTAGCTCCATTTCTATGTGGATAATAGCCTGCGGCATAATTTTTCAGATTCCAATGGTTAGCTATTCGCTTTCAAAGCTCGGGTTTTTAACCCCAGAATTATTGCGCCGATTTCGTCGGCATGCCATTATCCTTTGCCTGGTACTGGCAGCATTACTAACCCCACCCGACCCTATTTCACAAGTATTGGTTGCGTTGCCTCTTACCTTATTATATCAGGTTTCAATTTGGGTAAGTAAATTCGCCAACCGAAAACGTGAAAAAGAATTAGAGATGGCAATTTCTGGAGATTCTGAGGATTAATAACCGAATCATAATCTATCCAAAAATCTATGGTTTTAAGCAGACGAACCTGTATCTTTGTCAACTAAAATAAAATGAAACGCTATTGGTTACATAACCAACTTTAGCTATTCCATTCAAAAGAGATTTTACCTTAATGAGATCAACCTTTTTAAAATTCCCCCTTTTACTTACGCTTTTAGCTGCTTTACTACTCGTTTCTTGTGATGATACCGATCCGAGACGTATAGATTACTCCACCGTACCCGATCCCTTTTCTATTGCGGGCGCTACAAAAGTAGTGACAGAAACCGGCCTTATTTATTATGTCATTGAGAAAGGCACCGGTTCCTTGGAAGTTACTCCTCGTGATCAAATCCAGATTTTTTATACAAAGCGACTTAAAAGAGACTTCGATCGTATCCTTTCCAGCTCGTATGCAAACGGAGTTGTTCAACCCATATCGGCCTCAATCGGTGCTTCGCGCATTATTTCGGAAGCCGGTTTTAGAGAAGGATTATTAGGGATGAAGGAAGGCGAAAAGAGAGTTTTAGTCCTCCCTCCCGATTTAGCTTATGGTGGCAGCCCAAACTCAACGTACGCTAAGGATACCCTTTGGATTGATGTGGAGTTAGACCAGATTATCTATCTATAAATCTTCGCTTAGCTTAGCTTGAAATTCTATTTTGTATAAAACTAAACGGTCAGATCCGAATTCATAAAATGATGTACTAAGTATTAAAAAATGAAAAGCATAACAAAAAGAAAATCACTCATTCTACTATCAGTTGGAATGCTTGTAATCTCAGTTTCACAAATCCTTTCTCATTATGTGGAATTATCTGACTTGGGAAAAGGCACGTTGGTTGGTATTGGAATCGGATTCGTATTTTTAGCACTATTTCTTAACAAGCCTGAAACTGTTCAGTAGTATGGTTTATTAATTGATGATTATTGGGCAAACAAAGGATCAATTCTCATTTCGATCAAAGACAAATTGGTCAATAGAAAATGGAATGAATACAGGTGGGTGGATTGGATAAATAGAACATAAAAGCAGTGCTTCTTTCTTTGCAACCAATTCCTCTACTACAGAAAGTTTGCTACTTCGATCTTCTCCTGAACGCAAAGTCCAAGAATGTTTTTTTGAAGAAATTGTATCCCATCATCTTTGAATCTCGAATTTCCAAACCAACATGCTATCTTCAAAATCTACTTCCCTGATGTAAATATGTGAAGTAACCAACAAACTATTTTATTCAATGATATATCTGCGTTCAACTTTTGGTGAGATGGTGGTAGTTATTTCATACGGAATGGTCCCCAATTTCTGAGCCCACTCATTAACGGTCAATTCCTTGCTGTTCAAAAGAA
>JBDNFJ010000330.1:0-5366 GCA_041689895.1 Gracilimonas sp.
ATCACAAAGTTCTATGACTTCTTTTATATCAAAGTGCTTTATAAGTTCATCAGGTAAAACATGAGATATTAATGCTGAATTCATTGAGGTTTTTAGCAGGTAAATATAGTCAAATCCCCATAAAATTCACATGACCCCTTCTGTGACGTATTCGGATGTGAGTCCCGGCTATGAAACCAATGATATTGGTTTCATGAATAGGGGAGATTATCGAGCCATAGATGGCGGAATTGTATATCGGGAAACAGATCCCAAATACGTTCAATACTTTGAGCAATTTGTGTTTTTAGGGAGAGGCTGGAATTATGATGGGGATCTAATTAAAAATGGATATATGGTTGGAGGAGCTGTTCGCTTTAATAATCTCTGGACCTTCAACTATAATGCCAATGTAGCAGGTCACCAATACATCGACCACGTTACCCGAGGCGGCCCGGTTGTTGAACGCCCAAAAGATTGGAATTTCAATATGAATGTGAATTCTAATGAAAATAAGCGGGTTTCATTCAATTTGGGGACTAATCAACGAAAAGATGAAAGCGGGGAATTTGATAATAATATTTAGGTAGGCGTTACTTTTCTTTCTACTACATTTATACAGCTGACGATTTCACCTGAGTTCGGATATCAACGAGATACCGACCAGTATATAACTACGGTGGAGGATGTGAATGCAAGCCAAACCTTTGGGAATCGCTATGTATTTGCAAATATAAAACAAAGAACATTGATGACCAGTATCCGCCTGAATTGGACATTTTCTACAACCATGAGTTTACAAACATACATTCGCCCATTTATTTCCTCCGGCGAGTTTAGCGGATTCAAGGAATTGGCTAAGCCTCGAAGCTATGATTTTGATGAATACGGAGTGGATAAAGGAACGCTTGCCGAAAATAACGGAACCTATACTGTTGATCCAGATGGAACCGGGAGTTCCGCCTCTTTTTCATTCAGTAATCCGGATTTCAACTTTCGGTCGGTGCAAGGGAATGCAGTATTTCGATGGGAATATGCACCGGGTTCAACCCTGTTTTTTGTATGGCAGCAACAAAGAGATGATTTTGTTGGAATGGGGAACTTTAATCTGGACCGCGATTTGGATGGATTATTCAGCGCTAAACCAACCAACGTGTTTTTAGTGAAATTAAGCTATTGGTTTGGGACATAAATACAATCACAAGAACAATGCATAGTTTCCGTGCCGAGTTGCGGTATCTTATCGCCGTGCAACACAAAATAAATCTTGTGGGGTTTGGAATTTCTCAAGTTAAACGAGCTTATATCCGGCGTGTTTTGGCGAGAATAAATTGGTAGCTTTGGCGTTAATGGCACTTAGAAATCTGAGCAAGGATCAATATTCTGCAATAAGTGGAATTTAGCCAAAATAGCTAAACCCTTACGTTGGGTTTATTTTTTCAAAAAAGAAGTATAGTTGGACTCAGGTTTACACAAAAATTTTATTTATTGAATTTTATTATCCAAAATATATGAATACACAACAGTTAACCGCAGAGCAAGTTAAATCCGTTCAGGCCAGTTTCATCAATAAAGTATATGGCTGGATGGCACTCGCCTTAGCCATTACCGGATTTGTGGCCTTACGTACCGCCAATTCCGGCTTCATCGAAACGATAGCACAAAATCAGCTTATATTTTTTGGGATTATTATCGCGGAATTAGGTTTGGTAGTCTGGCTTTCACGCTCCATTGAATCCATGAATGCCAGCAAAGCCATTGGGCTATTTTTACTTTATTCAGCACTAAATGGACTTACGATGTCTATCGTGTTTCTGATTTATACATCGGCTTCCATTGCTTCCACCTTTTTTATTACAGCGGGTACGTTTGGGGTGATGAGTGCTTACGGGTATTTCACTAAAAAAGATCTCACCAGCGTTGGAAATATTGCTTTTATGGGGCTGATTGGAATTATCATCGCCTCTGTGGTAAATATCTTCTGGCATAACGAAATACTGTATTGGGCCGTTACCTACATCGGCGTTTTAGTGTTTGTTGGACTGACCGCCTACGACACTCAAAAAATCAAAAAGATGAGTCTCAAATTGGATATTGAATCCGAAGAGGGAAGCAAAGGTGCTATTATGGGTGCCCTGGCTCTTTATCTTGATTTTATAAATATGTTTCTCTTCATGTTGCGCATTTTTGGAAATCGCCGGTAATACGAACCGGTTTTAAATTACAGTAGCCTTTTTCTTGATTCTCTGCAGCCAAGCCATTTTCCCACCAGAAAGTCACCCCGGCGCACCTGTCCCGACAAGCTTTTTGGTGGGGCAGGGATTTAACCGTTTTATCCCAATTGTTCTGAAATTACAGCTCACACCAAATAAAGTTAAGAGTGGATGAAAACAGAATTGCTGCAAACGTAGAACTAAGTTCGTTATAGAAGCTGGCAAAACAGGACAAAGCATCCAGATTTAAGGAAGCATTTTTTACCATAAAAAATAAGAAAAATTAGTACCTTCAAGGCTCTAAAAAATTCATATCTAAGCTTTGCATCAACAAACACGAATGGCAAGAGGCGATAAAATAGAAAAGCCGGGTTTTTGGGACCGAATGGGAATTGGGTTATCCGGTTTATGCGCGGTCCATTGCTTGTTGGTTCCTATTTTTGTTTCCCTAATTCCATTGTGGCCAGCTTTAGAGGAGATGCACGACTACACGCATTTGCTCTTCTTTTTTGCTATTGCCCCGGCAGTCATACTTTCTGTTCGAAATAAACATGCGTTAAAAGCCATCTCCGGTTATTTGTTCGCTGGATTGCTGATCATATTTCTTGCTTGGTTTTTTAACCACCAACTGGGTGAATATGGCGAATCGGGTGTAACGCTCGTAGGGAGTGCGTTATTGATACGAGGACACTGGCTGAATTATCGCTCCAAAACGTGCCGCAAGTGTCACAATAGTTAATTTGCTGACAGGTTGTTAGGTGGACAAAACAGGATATATTTCTCGTCTTAACTGTCCAAAGTAGGCTGGGTTTGAAATGGAACGATTAAATTTTTGGGAGGAGCTATTTTTTTGTGTGAAGCCCCTATTTTTGGTACTATTAATAACAACGTATGTTTTGGAAAATATCTCGGGTTCAATAATCAAAACCATGTTAATAATAATTTAAGCTGGCAATTATAACGTGCAAACCTCTTCTTTCCTTTTCTTACTGGCGGGTGTAGCTTTAGCGATAACGTCATGCGACCTACTTTCGGTTGATGAAGAAGCCAGCAGTTATCCCACCGTTTATCCAGCGCTTGAACGTTCTACTCTTGAGGATATGAATACAAGCTATCAGTCAGCCAATGGCAATCACATGTGTTCAACCTTAAATGTATATGGATTTACCGGCTTCAGCGAGTTGTTTTTTGTGGATGGTGAAAGTCCTTGTGTGAATCGGCCGATAGTGCGCATAGAAATGACCAACACGGATACCTTGGAGAGTGCCGCAAAAAAAGCGCTCATCCTAAATAGCGCATACACCGGTGTGACAGATACTACCCAGCTTGTGTTGAAAAACATGGAGCCTTTACCCGGCTGTATTATATGCGAAGGTCCCAATGAGAATCGCGTAAATATTGAATGGAAATTAACTTTTACCGATCAAAAAGTGGATATGGTGAAGGTGCTTGATACTGAAATCACCGTGTTTATTGATGCAGAAGGTGTAAACAGGATATGGGGTAATTGGTTTGCTGATTTTAAAATCCCCGACTTTGTAAACTTCGGATATAAGGATGTGCAAAGCGGCATGGTAGGCTGGCAAATTGATATGAGAAATTATACGGGCGAAGAGCTTATTTACACGGTGGAGGAAGAGGGTATCACGCAAAGACCTCAAAAAGTGCACCTTCAAGTGGTGGATGAGAATACCGGAAACTTGGAGCTACGTACGTGCTGGTCGGTTTCTATTAACTATTCTGATAGCGAGACTTTTGCAGGGTGGAACGCCTACATAGATATAGACGAAGGATTTTTAGTGAGATTGGATGTAAAATAAAGTATAAGAGTTTATAACTTTTTGAAGCGTTAAGTTATTTCCCAATCTTGAAAAAAGATTAGTAAAATTTATGGGTGCGATTGTCATTTATGGTCGGCCCCACGGAATATTTAATACAAAGGCGGAAGGAACACATTGACTGGAACGGCTAAGAAAATACTCATCGTAGAGGATGATATGATCATCTCTCTTGTTGTTGAAAATATGATTAAGAAACTGGGACATACCTTAGTTGGTAAAGCGGCCTCGGGCGATGTTGCTATAGAATTGGCGATAGAACATAAGCCTGATATTATTCTAATGGATATCAGGCTTAAAGGAGATATGGATGGTATTGAGGCTGTTACAAAGATTAAGGAGCATATCGAAACGGACGTAATTTATCTTACAGGAAACTATGATAAAGTGAATTACGAACGCGCCAAAGCTACCAATTGTATCGATTTGATCTCCAAGCCATTTACTATCGGTGAATTGACCCGTTCTTTAGAGCAAGTTTCTTAACTACTTTTGTATCTTTTTGGTAATTTTGGCGTAGGTAAGTTTATATAAACAGCTAAAAATTATGAGTACAAAATTCAATAATCTAAGGAATGACCTTGAAGATCTCGAACAAGAGGGAAATTTCAAAATGGATGGGACTTCCTCTACACCCACACCCAAAACATCGTCTAAGATTGCCAATTATATTCTGCTGTTCGCTTTTCTCACAACGTTGGTGTTTTATGCCGGCTCAAAAATTAATTTTCCTACCTTTGATGTAAATCCTATTGAGGAAATTGTTCAGGGATTCACCCAGCCCAGCGATGATCTAATAAACCGCATGGGCGACTGGATGGAAGAAATGGGCTATGGCGTACTAAGCAAGCAAGAGCTGATTGATTTAAGAGAAAAGGGTGTAACCGCAACCTTTACCTCACAAGTTCGCGATGCAGGATTTACAGATGTAACGCTCGATCAACTGGTGGATTTAAAACGAGCAAATGTAAGTGCGTCCTACCTATCAGCCATTAAAAACGAGGGCTATCCTGATCTCACCTTTCAACAAGCTATCGCATTAAGAAATGCAGGGGTTAGCGCTACCTTTACTCGCATGATGAAGGAATTGGGCTACGATCTCACGGTAGAGGGTTTGCTTGACTTAGAGAAAGCAGATGTAACCGCGTACTTAACCAGTAATTTAATGGATTTGGGATTTACCAAAGAAGAACTGACCAAAGACAATCTAATCCGATTGGCCAATAATGGGGTTACACATCAATTAGCTAAACGCCTTATAGATGAAAGTGGGACCCGCCCCTCTATCGATGAACTGATCCGTTATAAGATCAGTAACCAATAGCCATTCAATAAA
>JBDNFJ010000331.1:0-19312 GCA_041689895.1 Gracilimonas sp.
CGGAAATCTCGTATCGATAAGCTGGATGAAAGCTCTGACAATGAAATTACGCTTAAGAATGGAAGCTTGCTGGCCAAACTATCCGCCTCCGCAAAAAGTAAAAGTAAGTACATATTGAATGCCGGACCTTCTACATCAGAACTTAATTCCCAGAATTTTTATGCGGAAGCAGAAGGCACACAAAAAGCTAAACTTACCAATTATGATGGAATCGCCATCGTAAATGCGAATGATGTTACAATCACCATTGGTAAAAATGAAGGGACCATCGTAGAAGAAGGAAAGGACCCGCTCCCTCCTATTAAACTGCTCCCAGCTCCACAATTAGTTTGGACAAGCCGAGATAGCATCATTTACCGAAATGAGATTCTTTTTGCCTTTACAGAAGTAAAAAATGCCGCAGATTACCGTGTGCAGTATAGTGCTTCGGCTAATTTTGACGGTGAAGTACAAACCATTAAAACTCTTCAAACTTCGACTGTATTAAAAGACCTTCCTTTAGGAACAACTTATGTGAGGGTGCAAGCCGTAGATAATCTGGGGTTGAAAGGGCCCCATTCAGAAACCATCCGCATCAACCGGAATGTAGATAACAAACCGCCTGCTTTATTTATTGATGATACCCGCAATGATTTGTTGTTTACCCTGACCAATTCTGTAACCATCACCGGAGTATCCGAGCCAAATGCACATCTCGAAGCAGATGAAAAGCACGTTGTAATAAATGGGTCTGGCCAGTTTAAGATCAACAAAACCAATCTTCAAAATGATCAGGTGATTGCATTTACTTCCGTGGATGATTCGGGGAATAAAACGCAAAAGAAATTACGCGTGATACATCTTACCGAAGACGTACTGTTTGATCTTCACTTCCAGGGAGCTATTGGTAGTAATCCAATTCAATTCACCCAAAACGAACTTATTATTTCGGGTAAAGCCTATCCGGGGTTGCAGGTTGAAGTTAGCATGGCCGGGCATATTAAATCCGTTCGAACTGATATTAAAGGTCGTTGGGGTATTGCGGTAGCCCCTCAAAATGGCAGCTTAAACATCTCTTTTCAAAACGCTTATTCTGGACAAAATTATCTCACAAAATCTTACACCATTGAAGGAAAACAATGAAAGTGATTAAGCATCTCCTTTTATCCATTCTATTTATCCTCATTTTATTTGCACATGCTGCTCATGCACAGGATGTCTATCTTTCTATTTCAGGGGAAAAAGCTCCTTATGATAGTGGTGAAGATCGCCATCAATATGATTTCTGGATTAAAGCCGGTACCAATGCTACGGGCGGAATCCTACAGATTTATGATGCCGGTTTAGGTGGTGCCGTAGATTTGGTTCGAAGTAATAAAGCCACCACAAATACCACATTTTCCGTTTTTAACTTTAATGAAGCTTACTCTTATTCGTCCGGCTCACTCAGTGCCAAATCTTCACTTCCGGTTCCCGCCGTTTCATTAGTTACCGCCGACGAAGAGCGTTTCAAAAACCGTTGGGTTCCTCTCACCGATCTATCTCACGCACAGAAAGATGGATATTTAGTGCGCGTAACAGCCGATGATGGCGATGATGTAAACAATTTTCTATTTCGGGTTGTAAGCTCCAGCGGAGAGGTTTTAAGTGGAAGAAGCTGGGACATTATTGCTATTGATCTGTCCATTGGGGTGTACCGAACCCCGCCGAAAAACTCCTTTCAGCTTCGTCCTTATGATGCAGAAGCTGCGCGAAACGTAGATCTGCGAGTTGGCGGCGAAGAAGATACCAAAGTATCAAAAATGGATGCATTTGGTAGCTCCTATAATCCAAATGGGGTCGAAATTCCGGTCCAAAAATTCAATTTACCTAATAACTGGGGATTGAATTTCAGTGGTTCTAACGAGAATATCAATAATTTTACCGTGCTTGGAGCAGGCCAGCCAGTGCTTTGGCTTTTTGAACCTATTCAGACAACGGGACCTGTAAAGCCGGAACTCGATATTTTGGAATCTTCAACGATGCGCTGTACCGACCTGGCTTTTGAACTTCGCAGCAATACCATCCCCACCGAAACGCTGCGTACGGCTTCTTGGCGGCTTCAAGACCAAGAGATTGGGAAAGGAAATCAGCCAACTATCCGTTTCGACTCCCGTGGAACAATCAAAGTGAATGTGCTGGTTCCAAATCAAAATTCATACTTTCCGGAATACTGGACCTACCAAAAAGATATTTTTGTAAATACGCCCCCTGTCGCACGGCTTTCTGCCCCAAAGGAAATCATTTCTCCAGCCGAACCCACCGTATTAACTACGGAAGGCTCCTATGATTTGGAAGGACAACCGCTTTCTTACACTTGGTTTGTAAATGGAACTCCACGCGGAAATGAGAAGACCTTTCAGTTCTCCAACACCATTTCAGGACTTTATGTGATATCCGTACGCGTTTCGGATGGAGGAGCCATCCAAAAATGTAGCAACGCACAAAAACAGATTCGGATTCGGGTAAACACTCAGCCTTATGCCGAAATTGCTTTAACCGAAGTTTTTGGAACCGATGAAGAAGTGCATTTCAACGTTGTGAATCAAAGTGATGCTGACAACGACCAATTATATTATGAATGGAGTGGAATAGGCATTAACGAACGAACCTTCGGCGACACCATTTCGGTAAGTCATACAAATGCCGGCGTCTATGATATTTCGTTAACCGCTAACGACAGCTCTAAAGCCACAAACGCAAGCTATACCGTTACGCGTCAATACGAAGTGAATGCAGCCCCAGTAATAGCATTTAAGGCCCCGGAGAAAGTAGCACCCGGTGATGAAATTATATTGGATGCAACGGCTACTACCGACCAAAACGATTCTACTCTCTATTATACGTGGTTTGTAAATAATGAAATAATTGAAGGAGATGCCGTAGCCAATCTGGTCTTAAACAATCCCAAAACCTATGAAATTCGTCTTAAAGTAGATGATGGGCGAGGAGTTTCTAACTCCATACAAACAGTATCCAAATCGTTACGTGTGAATGATGCTCCGCAACCGGTTATAATTGCTCCGGAAATAACCTCCTCTTCGCTGGTCGATATTAAGGCCGAAGGAGCAGAGCAAATTACCAGCTACCATTGGGATTTTGGGGATGGTACCACCGGAAGCGGGCAAGATACCGTGCACAGCTTCCAAAAAACAGGCACTTACACTCTTAAGCTTACCGTAGATGATGGCGAAGATCTTGCAAACAGTGTCCAAACCGCAGAGCATATTTTAGTGGTTAATAAATTTCCACAAGCGGCTTTTGAAGCTCCGTTAGTAGTGGCTCCCGTAGAACCATTCACCCCCGATGGCAGCATCTCTCTTGATGAAGATGGCATGGTAGAAAGTTATAGCTGGTACTTAGATGGCATTCCTGCCGGAACCGGTGAACAACCCAGTTTAGTGCTAACACATCCGGGCGACCACACTATTTCGCTGGAAGTGAAAGACAACTCGGGATTTGATATTGCACGGGGGTTAATTTCAAAATCGATTCGTGTAAATAAAGCTCCGGTTCCCAAATGGAAAACCTCTCCTTCACAACCCGTTCCAAATACTGACATTACTTTTTCGGCGGCCGATTCTTATGACCCGGATGGCGAAATAGCAGAATATATCTGGACTTTTGAGGATGGAACTGAACTCAAAGGAGCAGAAGTAACGTACACCTTTGATGAAAGTGGCTCTCAGAACTTCACGCTAACCGTAACCGACTCCGACCGGCTTTCCAATTCAACTACGACCATAGATGGAGCCCTGGGGCTGAACCATCAGCCTTACATTGTCGCAGAACCCGCCATCCGTTCCAACTCACTGGATATTACCTTAGATGCTTCCCAAAGTTACGATTTGGATGAAGACCCCGTTTCGTTCGAATGGACGCTTCCTGATGGTTCAAAACGAAATGAATCCTCTTTTAGTTGGAAGGCGCCGGAGCCAGGAGTTCACATCATCAGCTTGCAAGTAAATGATGGACTTGGTTTAGCTAATTCCGGAAATGAAGAACTTATTCGAGTGTTAATCAACCGACCCGTTAAAGCCGTGGTAGATTCCATGATTGCTTCTTGTACCGGACAAACCGTGTTATTCAACAGCTCACGTAGTTACGATCCGGACGGAGATGCATTTCAGGTGAAATGGGATTTTGGGAATGGACAAACTTCAGAACAAGCTAATCCATCCTATTCCTATGAAAAACCCGGAGTATATCAGGCCAAGCTGACTATGAATGACGGTTTTACCGGCGAGGAGACCATCGCTAAGATTCCCGTTATAATCGAAGGCTCCCCTATTGCCCGCATGAATATTGCTGATACCACCATTTGTGTAAATTCATCGCTTGTATTTGATGGCTCTGCCAGTTCTGATCCATCCGGCTCACTTCCCTCATTCGCATGGGATCTTGGAGATGGTAATGCCGAGACAGGCGCAAAAGTGAACCATGTGTTTACGGAGCCGGGCGAATACATTATTTCGCTCACCGTAGAAGGCTCCGGTTCGGGGATGTGCAGTAATATCAGCCAGGTTACTGGAAAAGTTCGGGTGATTGAAGGCCCCGTAGCTAATTTTGAACTTCCTGAATGGACGGCACCCGGTGAAGAAGTAGCGCTGGATGGATCTGCTTCGGTGGCTGATGGTGGATTCAAAAAAGTAGAATGGCTCATCGAAAACGAGCAAGCTACCGAACGTGAAACCCGACTTAAGACCAGCCATACTTTCAGTCAACCGGGCGAGTATTTTGTAACCCTGAATTTGGAAACCAATACCACCACTTCGTGCAACACGGTAAGCTTAACCAAAACCATAAAGGTAAATGCTGCTCCCCAAATTGTTTGGAATCTACCAAGTCACATCCCCGCTGGAAACGATCTTAAACTGGATGCCAGCTCTTCTAAAGATGCGAATGGTTACATAAAAACCTATCGTTGGTACCTCGATGGTACGCTAATCAGCCGGAATGTTTCTGAGATAATCAAAGCTATTGAGCCGAGTGAGCATACGGTGCTTTTGGAAATCATGGATAATTCAGCTGCCAGCAATAATTCAGCATCTATGGAAAAAAGCTTTTTCGCCAATAGCGCCCCCAAACCTATGATTCAGGTTGCTAAACAACGATTTCTGCACGAACAGGTGCAAATGACAAGCTTATCAGCTACCGACCAAGATGGGGATCCATTGTCAACCACTTGGTATTTGGACGGAGATCAGGTATCCAAGCCCGTTTTCACCCCAAATGAGCAGCGCTCGTATCGTCTGGTATTGGTACAAGATGATGGACGTGATTTACGTAATTCGGTTGATTCTGCCGTTGTGGAATACATTCCTAAAAAACTTCCGGAAGCAAACCCTGAATTGCCGAATTTACTGGCTACGGGTGCTCAGTTGAGCATTGCCCAAATTCATCTCTCAGAACAATGGAAGTTTGTACAAGGCTCCTCTTATAGTGATGCCTGGGTGGCTAAGTCACCCCAAAAAGACAGCTTGACGGTTGCCTGGCTAAATGAAGGACACCCCCTAACAGAGGCTACATTCAAGCTAAATGTAGTAGAAAAACTGGTTTTTACCACACAACCGGATACGGTGTACTTGAAATGGAATCCTGCTAACCCTTCCGCCATTATTAAAGCTCCGCTTGTAAACCGCGAGCTTTCTTCGGTAAAATATATCTGGCAACAGCAGAGCAAAACCATGGGTGAAGGTTTGCAGCAAGAGCTTCCATTGGTAGAGGGAGAAAATCGCTTTACCATTCAGGCCACCGACCTACAGGTTGAACAATCCAAACCGGTTAAAATTGAACTTATCGTTATCACGGATTAAGAAATTTAAAATCTCATTTATAGAAGAATTACAATCATATAAAGAGTTTTATTTTCAATGAAAAAGATGGTAACATTGATTGTTTTATAACTAATCATCAGGCTTTATTTGAAGATTGTAATCATTGGCGCTGGGGAAATTGGCTACGATCTTGCTAGCGTTCTTTCTACAGAAAAACACGATGTAACCGTAATGGACCGCGAAAAAGAACCTTTGGCGCGAGTTTCTGATAATTTAGATGTTCTCACTATCGAAGGTAACGCCACTTCCGTCAAAGATTTGGTGCATGCCGAAGTGGGCGATGCGGATATCTTGATCTCCGTTACCAGCGTTGACGAAGTGAATATGATTTCCGGTATGATCGGGAAACGCTTGGGGGCTAAAATGGTGATTGCTCGTATTCGAAGCAGTGAATTCTCTCATCCCGATTCCCCCCTTACTCCCACCGACCTTGGTATCGATGTAATGATACACCCGGAGCTGAGTGCCGCTCAAGAAATTGCTCACCTGCTTAAACGGTCTTCAGCCAGCGATGTAATCAACCTGGCCGACAATCAAATGCAGCTCATAGGCATTCGTATTGAGGAAAACTCGCCTTTAATCGGCAAAAGCTTGAACGAATATGCAGCCATGCATAACGACATTACCTTCCGGGTAGTAGCTATTGGCCGACGCGCCAGAACTATTATCCCAAATGGTTCCATACGTCTTCAGAACTTTGATCAGATTTTTATTCTGGGAAAAACACCGACCATACCCGCTATTATCGAAACCACGGGAAAGAAAGAAACCAAGCTCAGTAATGTTATGATTGCCGGTGGCTCTGGTATGGGTGCCATGATTGCCCGACTGCTCTGCGCTCAAAATTCTCATGATCGATCTATAAAACTCATCGAGCCCGATTATGATACAGCTGAGGAGTTGGCTATTGAGCTTAAAGACGTGATGGTGCTGCACGGTAATCCCACCGATCCAGATCTTTTAGCCACCGAAGGTATTAACGAAATGGATGCTTTTATAGCGGTAACAGATGATGAAGAATCTAACATTATTTCCTGCCTGATGGCCAAACATCTGGGAGTTAAAAAGACCGTAGCTTTGGTTTCCAAACCCGATTTCATTCCGTTGGCACAAACCATTGGGCTGGATGCCGTAATCAATAAAAAAGTATCGGCTTCTAATGAAATCCACCGATATGTACGCCGGGGAAATGTAATTTCAGTTTCCGAACTCCGTGGCATTAAAGCTGAGGTTATTGAACTTCAAGCAAGCGCTGATTCTAAAATAACCCGAAAGCCCATCAAGAACCTAAAGCTGCCCGATGGATGCGTAATCGGTGGGGTTTTATGTGAAGGATCAGTAGAAATTGCTACGGGCGAGACGCACATCAAAAATCACGACCGTGTAATTATATTCTGTTTACCTTCAGCTGTAGATAAAATAACCAAGCTCTTTCAATAATGGCTTTAGCCTCGTCAAGCCCTATCAACCGGGTAAATATAAATTTTTTAGTAGTATTTGGGGTACTTGGTGCCTTCATTTTTTTTATGGGCTTTGCGCTACTAATTCCTGCCGGTATCGACCTTATTTATCATAATAACACCTGGCACGCTTTTGTGATTTCGGCAAGTATCGCTTTTGTTGCAGGAGGCTCTTTGTGGTATTTCTTTCGCCCAAAAGAGGAGCTGCGAATTCGTGAAGGCTTTCTTGTAGTAAGTTTAACTTGGCTCACCCTCTCCCTGGTTGGTGCATTACCATTTGTAATTTCAGGCATTTTGCCCAGTTATACCGATGCTGTTTTTGAGACCATGAGTGGCTTAACCACAACAGGTTCAACAATTTTAGGCGGAATAACCAGCGATGGCTTCCAAAATCCCCTTGTAGAAAGTATTCCCGAAAGTTTTCTTTTTTGGCGATCACTCTCCCATTGGTTAGGCGGTATGGGAATCATCGTGCTTTCTATAGCTATTTTGCCCTTATTGGGAATCGGTGGCATGCAGCTTTTTCAGGCAGAATCACCCGGGCCTTCGGCTGATAAAATTGCCCCTCGTGTGCAGGAAACTGCCAAATTGTTATGGGTAGTTTATGTAGCCTTAACCGCGGCTGAGTTTCTGCTACTATGGGCACATCCTTCCATGGACTGGTTTGACGCCATTAATCACTCCTTTGCAACCCTGGCCACTGGGGGATTCTCAACAAAAAATGCAAGTGTTCAGGCCTTCGACTCGGCCTATGTAGATTGGGTGATTGTTGTGTTTATGTTTTTAGCCGGAATGAATTTCGCCATGCATTTTCGGCTATTTCGAGGAGATCATAGATCCTTTTTGGAGAACCGCGAAATCCGATTTTATACACTCATTACTTTTATAGGTATTGTGGCCGTCTCATTCAGTCTCTGGCTCTGGAATAACTATTCAATTTTAGACGCTCTGAGATATGGTGCTTTTCAGGTGGTTTCTATCATAACCAGTACCGGGTTTGGTACCGACAATTACGAGCTTTGGAATTCATTTGGAGCCTTTCTACTGCTCTTGCTTTTTTTTACAGGGGGTTGCGCAGGTTCTACCGGCGGAGGTATTAAAATGATTCGCTGGATGATCCTTATCCGCAATACGGGCCGAGAAATCAAGCAAATCATTCACCCCAAAGCCATCCTGCCTATCCGGATTGGAGATCAAACTATTACACAAAATATTCAACGGCCGGTGTTGAGTTTTTTCACGTTATACATTTTCATATTTGCTATCGGAGCACTCTTAATCAGCCTTTTTGGGTATGATATTGAATCTTCTATTGGAGCAAGTATAGCAGCCATTGGTAATATTGGACCAGGTTGGGGTGTTTTTGGTCCTACCGAAAATTTTGCCCAACTCCCTTACTTGGGCAAGTGGGTACTTATCTTTTTGATGATGATTGGCCGGCTTGAAATATTTACCGTGCTCATTATTTTCTCCCCTGCTTTCTGGAAGCAATAAATACCCCTTTTTAAAGAATTACGCGATAAACCGATGTACCCGGTTGGTCAGCCATTTTCTGAATTCTTCCGAAGTTGGAGGGCAATGCTTACTTCCAAGTAGTAACTCAGTATCCACATTTGGGATATGAGCTTTCGCACGCTCAATCATGAGCTCACCGGGAAAAGTGGGATCATTCTCTGCTCCCATCACCAGAACCGGCATCGATAAGTGCTCAAATTCTTCACTTCGGGCTGCTTTTGGAATCCTATTTGGTATTTTAAAATCAATCAACGCATCTCCCACATACGCTCCCCAATCTTGCTCCCAATTTGAGAGTAAATACTCCGTAACTTCTTTCAGGTTTTCTTTGGATGGATGAAGTTTATACCTCATAATGGGCCAAGCCATTCCAATCAAACCTTCCACAACCGATGCTTGTATAATGCCCAGAGGCACTAAAAGAGCTAAATGATTTACTTTTTCCGGCCAGGTTGAAGCAAATTGCCGGGCAATGAATCCTCCCAAACTCACGCCAAAAAGATCAAAATGCCCTAACCCCAATCCATCTACAATTTCTTTCAGCCATTCTGCATGTGAGTGATCTTTAAATGAAAGCCTCATGGGTAAACCCTTTATGGAGTGCCCGGGAATATCGGGCGCTATCACATAATAAGTTTCTGCTAATTCTCGAATTGTGGAGAGTAAATGAGCTGATCCGGTTAACATGGCATGTAAACAAACCACGGGGGGATGAACCGGATCGCCGGCTGTTAAAATGTGATTGTATCCCAAAGAAGTTGGTACCGTATAATTCCCAATTTTACAACGGGCACTCATTAAAAAATACTGATACCATTCTTCCTGCCGTTGCCTGGCTTGTTGATTTTTGAAAACATCATATCTCACCATCGGTCACTCCTTATTGCGGGTTACCATACTTTATGTACCTTTTATATGCCTGATTTTGAAAAGGTGCATATACTACTGAATGAAGACTTTACCGTTTTATCACAATTAAAAGCAGGATTAATATAGAAGCCAGTTTTTGTCTTCCATCCATTGAATCAAAGCCGGTAAAAATGTAAGTGACGTCAATAGCGTCATTCCAATTCCGGTTACGGCCATCACCCCTAACGATTGAAGTCCCGGATGATTGGTGAACAACAATCCTGCAAAGCCAAGCATGGTAGTTAATGAACCCATCGTAATATGTTGACCTGTACTTGAGAGCACCTGCCACATGCTATTTTTTCCTTCTTCGCGATAGCGGTGGGCAAGATGCACACCGCTGTCTTCACCAATGCCAAGTATAGCCGGTAGCACCACTAAATTATAGAAGTTGAACTGAAGACCAAATATCATCATGATGCCAAATAGCCATAATAATCCCACCAAAAGTGGAAGCATAGCAATCATAGACCAACGAAAAGACTTGAACGTAAATAACATGAATAGATAAATAAACAGGAAGGTGGCGCCTACCATATAAGGGCTTTCCGTGCGCATCAAATCCAACATTGATGCCGCTACCAATGAGGTACTTGAAGCGTAGAATTTCTTCCCAGAATGCAATTGCACCACACTGATATCATCCTTAAACGCAATTGATTTTCGCCCATCCGAAAGGCCCACAGATGGATAAATGATTACAAAACGCCCCACTTCTCCATCTTTATTTATAAATCGGGATTTCAGATAATTTGGAATCTGATCAATAGAAACATGCTTACGGGTTTGGGCGGCTTTGCGAAGTTTATCGAGATCTTCGGACTTCTGATCTTTTATAAACGGGTCTTTCAATAGTTGCCTAATCTCTGCGATTTTTTCCAATTTAGCCTTCTCCTCTTTCGGCGTTGTTGGATATCGTTCTTGCAAAGTTTCTACGCTTTGAATGGTCGGCGAGGTAGTATCCGAACGCATGCGCTCTTTCAATATGGCTGTAATTTCTTCCACCTGCGCATTAGTTTCTGCTACAATATATGCCGGATTTCGCTTGCTGGAATTATCTACTTGATTTGAAAAAGACTTGAACTCCTCATAATCAGGGAAGGTGGGCTCCAGCTTGCCAAAGTCGTACTGGAACTTCAAATTCCCACTAAAGCCAACAACAATAGCGGCGGCAACCAGGCCTACTACAACAATAGTTCGGGCAAATGGATAGCGATGTCCCTTTTTATGTTCCTTTTCCTCATTATGACTAATCAAAATCCAGTTGAAGCGCTCGTCAAAAACAACCAGTAAGGCCGGTAAAATATAGAGCATTCCAAAAAGGGCTAACAAAATTCCAGTTCCCGAAATAAAACCAAATTCTGAGAACCCACGGAAATCAGCCAACATTAAAATATAAAGCGCTGCTGCGGTGGTAAATGCAGAAACCAGAATAGCCTCTCCGGTTTTTTCATTGGTTTTCATAATGGCATCGTGCACGCCTAAGCCACCTGAACGTAACTCGATATATCGGGCATAAAAATGAATCCCATAATCAATTCCTAACCCAAATAGGACTACAAAAAGCACGGAAGTCATCGTATTTAGAATCCCCAGATAGAAATAGGTAATACCAAACGTCCATAACAAACTGATGATGAGCGGCAAGCCAATTACAATTACAGGAACAGGCATTCTGAGAATATGCGACCATACCGTGTATTTACCTCTGCCATGGGTGCCTTTGCGATAGTGCAGATATTTCTTAAAAAAGAAATATAGCATCACCAATAAAATCACGCTACTTATTCCCGAAGCAAAACTTTCAATTACATCATTCATAATGGAAGTTAATTCCTCCATATGGCGCTTAAGCCTTCCTCCAAACCGGACTTCCATTTGCGGATTGTAGGAAGCCGGATTCATTGAAGTAAGCAGCGAATCATAGCTAGCAAACATATCCTCCAAATACTGAATATCACTTTTGGATCCGTTAGGAAATAACTTGATAAGCAAGATTGTACTATCTTCATTTACCGGATATTCAGAAGGAACCAACATGTTGTAGCTCTCTTCAAAATTTTTAGTCTGTGCCTTTTCCTCGTCCTCATCATCTCCAAGATCAAAATAAAATGGATTTGATTCCTCTTTAGCGGTTTGGATTTCATCTTCCAGCCAGTTTGTAATTTCATCCAATTCGCTATTGCTGGCAAGATAAAGGGCATTATTTTTTATAAATTCTGTTTCTCTCCTAAATTGGGCACGCTTAAAGTAGAAATCACCACTGCGAGGATAGTAGAGCTGTAATGATTTTTCAATCAAATCTTCGGCAAAATTTTTGTTGGCCTCAAAACTGGGAGATTTTATCACTACCTGCATTTCGGTTTCTCCCCCAACGGTTTCCTGCAATTCTTCTAAAGCCAGCACATTTGGGTTATCCTTGGGCAACAGATTGGCGAGGTCGGTATCTACTCTCAGTTTAGCTGCATAATACCCAGCCGCTACAGCCGTTAGAAGGCAGATAATAATAACGTGATACGGATGCGAATAATTAAATTCGAGAACAGGTTTAAAGAGTGAGAGTAATTTCTTCATTCAAATATATTTTCGCGACATGTGCATGATTTTTTTTAACGCTTTAATGTATCATAAAGCATTGTAAAACCTTTTATTGTGCCCAAGCTATGATTTCCAATAAAATTTTAGTTTTCTAAAGCCTTGTAACAACCTTAAACTAATAATAGCTGTGCAGAATGTTTATTATATAACTATAGTTAGTGCTGTAAGATATTAACTTTTCAAACCAATTAAGCTACTCATCATTCCATGAAACAATCATTAATCATTGTTTTCTGTTTGTTTATTTTACACAGCGTTTCATTTGCTCAAAGCTATGTCCAAAAACCTTCTTCTGAGATAGCTTACCTACAGCCAAAAGACCTCAAACCTAATGAAAAAAAAGGTGCTTATTATAACGAACATTGGACTTACCATATAATTCTGGATAATGGTGCTCAAATTTATTTGACTTATGCTGTTTCTCATTTTGCCGGCATTCGGGGTTCAGCCAGCAGTGGGCGCCTTTCACTGTTAAATTGGGAAGGGGAAGATTATCGCGTAGCTCGTGAATATTCCCTGAATGACCTCGTGTTTTATGAAGACACCTATAAAATGACCCTGAACCCCGAACGGAGCCTTTGGTTCGAAGGTAAACCGAGCGATAACAATCATCGCATTTTCTACCGCACAGGAAAAGATGGTATTTTATATGATATCAGCATAAACTTTGATAATCCCTTTCTAGGCTTCACGCAGGGTGATGGAATTTTTAAGCTGGGCGATGATGACGAGTTGGGAATGTTCACACACATCCCGTTTTCAAACGTATCGGGCTTTGTTGCACTCAATCATGATACGGTGAAGGTAACAGGTATCGGGTTTATGAATCATGTGTATGAAACAAATATCGCCACTCGCCTATTTAGAAGCAGTTATGCCTTCAACCAAAAAACCGACAAGGGCTTTGAGGGAGGGTTTTTCATGGTTCCAAAAGATCATCCTAACGAGGCCGTCGGTTATGCTTATTTTTATGATGGCAAAAATTTGACCCTAAAAAATCCACTAAATATTGTGGTATTAGACCGGCAAGAAATAAAGGGTCAAAAAATTCCCTCTCTTATTTCCGTAAATTATGAAGACGGATCCAACGAGAACTTTCACTTTGATGAAATTGAAGAAAGAATATCTATGCTGGATGAGCTGAGTGGGTTTAAAAGGATGCTTGTCAAGCGTTTTTTAGGAGGTGAGATTTTATTTTATCGTGGCCAAGCTAAAATAGGGAATACGGATAATAGGGTGTTTTTCAACATCTCACTGATTGATTAATTAAGCAAGTTACTCTTCTAATCTTTTCTCTGCTTCCGCTAACATTTCGGAAGTATCTACATCTTGCCAATAGCCTTCACCAATATCTACCGTGTACATTTTACCGACCCTTGCCAGATCTTGAACACCATCCGAAATCGAAGTATCCCCATGGTTAGCATAATGTTTTTTAAGCTTTTTTATCAAACCATCACTACACACAAACAATCCCGTATCTACACAATTATACTTTGTGATCTGCTTGCCTATTGAAATAATTTTATCTTCTTCTGACCATACCTTCGTGGCATCATCCATATCAAAAATGGAATCCAGCTTATAATCTACCAATAGAGCGGCCGTACCATCCTCGAGCGCTAAATCACTGGCAATTTTCATTAGAGAATCCCCTAAAATATGATCTGCCATCGTCATTATAAAACGGCTCCCAAGATGTTCTGCTGCCGCCAATACTGAAACTCCATTGCTTAGCTGATATTCTTTATTGAATACAAAAGTGAGTGGAGTCGCTCCTTTATAAATATCTAAAATTGCTTTCTTTATTTCCTCATGCCCATAACCCAATACAATAACAATCTCCTTACATCCGGCAACCTCAAGGCTTTTGATGGTACGAAAGATGAGAGGTGTACCCTTCACAGGTGTAAGAGGCTTAAAAGAAGTAATAGGACTTACACCGGCTAAGCGAGATCCATACCCCGCGGCCAGTATCAGCCCTTTATACTCAATATTAGATTTTGGCATTAATTAATCAGCTTATTGCTTCTTCTTCGAAGTTTTCGGAAAGATGGTTTACCGGCTTCTCTCCACCCAGCACACGTAAGGTATTTTTGAGGCGGAAATGCTGAATAAAAATATCATTCTCGGCAATATGGCCTGCTTTCACATGTGGGCCCTTAAAGTAGAACGAAAGCCATTCTTGAATACCTGATTTGCCCGCACGGTGTGCAAAGTCCATAAATAATGCGACATCCAAAACAATGGGAGCAGCCAGAATAGAATCACGGCAAAGGAAATCAACTTTAATTTGCATATCGTAGCCCATCCAACCAAAAATATCGATGTTGTCCCAACCTTCTTTGGCATCTCCTCGGGGTGGATAATAGTTAATGCGCACCTTATGATACAGATCTTTGTATAGGTCCGGATACACGTCTGGTTGAAGGATGGAATCTAACACGCCCGTTTTTGAAACTTCTTTAGATTTGAAACTTGCTGGATCATCCAACACTTCTCCGTCTCTATTCCCTAAAATATTGGTAGAAAACCATCCTCTAATTCCTAACATTCGTGCTTTAAACCCAGGAGCCAAAATAGTCTTCATCAATGTTTGACCTGTTTTAAAGTCTTTTCCAGCAATTGGTAGTTTTTGTTGCACGGCTAATTGCTCCAATGCAGGGAAATCGGCTGAAAGATTCGGGGCTCCATTCGTATAAGGGACATCCTCTTTAATTGCGGCGTAGGCATACAATTGAGATGGGGAAATAGCCTCATCATTATTCTTCATTCCCTCTTCAAAAGCCTCAATAGACTGGTGGCAAGCAGCAGGGTGTATGTGTATTTCGGTTGAACCACACCATACCATCACAGCTCGAGAGGCTCCGGTTTCTTTCAGCTTATTTCGGATATCTTCGCGAAGGGCTTGAGCTAAATCCCACTTATTGGTTTCAGACTTTACGTTGTCACCATGCAAAAGCTTAACATACTTTTGATCAAAAGCGGCTTTCATCGGTACAATCTTCTCTAACTCATCTTTCAAAGGCTCCAAGTCGGCAGGTTTCAGTACATCTGCACGTTTTGCAGCTTCATACGCATTGTCTGCAATCACATCCCACCCTCCGAAAACAATGTCATCTAATCCGGCCAGATCCAAAAAATCTTTAATGAGAGGATTACGCTCCTCCGATCTCGCCCCAAGTCTGATTGTTTGAAGTTGCGTCAATGAACCAAAAGGCTTCGTTAATTTCTTGCGGGCAGAAACTACCCCGGCCATAAAAGTGGTGGCTACAGCGCCCATACCGGGAGTTAATATTAATAGTTTACCTTCGTGTGGTTCAATATGATGTTTGGACATAACCTTGTTTATAAATTGTTGAAATGTATTCCCCAAAGATAGGCTTTTCTCGGAGTATTATCGAGCAAAAAAACCCGTTTAGCTAACCATTCACCTCTTCCTGTACCGCCTCCCAAATCCGTTGCCTATTTTTTCCATCGGCGCCGAGCATATACTTATCGAGGAAGGCTTTAGCTTTGGTGCGGCAGCAGTCAGGATTGGTCAAAACTTCATCCACTTGCTCCAATAACATTTCGAAGTTAAGCGCCATTAATCCCCCGTTTTCTTCTGGCGGTAACTTCCAGATATATTTAACTGAATCTACCGTTTTCTTCCGAACCCCAAGCAGCGTATGCTTTCGCCAAAGGAAATCTTCATCTTTACTTTTTACAGGATATATGTGAATAGTAGGTCGCCCCGTAGCATAATATAAATTCGCAATGCTACTATAATTTGTGATCAGCACATCCGAAACCATCATATCCAACAGGTTATCCGGGCTTTTGTCCTTAAATTTTAGAAAGGTGTTGGGGTGATTCTCTGCCAGTTCTTCCAGAAAGGCAATGTATTTACTGTCGAACCGAAATGAATCGTGAAGCCGCAAAATAACGTTAGCGTCGTACTCGTCAATGCGATTGAATAGCTTCTCAAAAAGCACTTTGTCTCTTCCCCAATGTGAAAAAACCTCCCCATAATGCCAAGTTGGTGCAATGAGAATTGTTTTCTTATCAACCACATTAAAGGGGTAATACGGCTGCATCTTTTCTTTCGCTATCGGCTCCCTCAATATATCGTGAGAAGCGGAACCTAAAATGCGACAATTATCGGGGTGAAAACCGCTCACCTCCGTGCGATGTTTAAAATCCCATGGGCCAAAACACTGCCACCGAAAATGCTTATTGGGCACTGTAGCACTTCCCCAAGCTCTTTGTATAGCGCGATGCAGCCAGTTAAATTCTTGCACATCATTTGGGCCCTTCCATCCAAATCCATGCCACAGCATAAAACCGTAGGGCGAAGGCGCCCTCAATGGTAATTTGTTATCCATGATAGTAACATCAGGCTTAAAGTCGCCCGGTTTGAAGAAGTAGCTTTTCAAAGACTTCCTCATCAACTCGGCTTCCAAAGGAAACAACTCCGCGATGCCTTCTTTTTGAAATTCCTCCGGATCAGATAATAAAACCTTGACGGTTACATTTGGTTTTTTATCCAGAAATAGAGCAAAGCTCCATAAATCTGCCCCAAATGTAGATGCATAAAATAAAACGTTCATTATGTAGGCCGAATGATTTTATTGTGTGCTTTTTTCGGTGCCGAAAATACACTATTTCACTAACAAAGTATAATTTTCTACGGATGCTTGCCTCGGTAATATTTTTGCTATATTTGGACAAACAATCTCTCATTTATCATGCAAACTATGCCCCAAAGGCGTAAAATAGCTTTATTCTCAACCTCATTTCTACCCTATTCCCAAACCTTCATTTATGATGAGATTCGTGCTCATTCCAATCATTATTCTATCGAGGTTTTTTGTAAAGAGCGGCTACATCCTGATCGTTTCCCCTATACAAATTTTCACAAACCAAAGGGGAAACTGGCTGAATTTATTTACGAAAATATAGCCTACTGGCCCTCATTCAATCGAATATTAAAGCAAGCGGATTTCGACCTCGTTCACGCACATTTTGGAACGGGAGCAGTTTATGCCCTTCCTTACATCAAGAAAAACAAGCTCCCATTTGTGGTTACCTTTCATGGCAATGATGTGGCAGCACTCATGGGAACGCAGAAATATCATTATAGCCGTTGGAGATATTATTTCAAATCTAAGAGAATTCTAAAGGAAGCGGATCTTTTACTTGCTGCCAGCGAAGAACTGCGTGCATTGCTAATCGAACTGGGAGCCGATGAACAAAAAGTAAAAGTGTATCGGCTGGGCATCGACCTGGATAATTTTGAATATACCCCACCGAAGACTTCCAAAGAAAAAGTCTCTTTTACTATGATTGGGAGACTTACACCAAAAAAGGGACACCAATACGCGTTAAAGGCTTTACATCAGGTAATCAATAAAGGGTATGATGCCGAGCTTTCCTTTATTGGCTCCGGTGAATTACGCACCGAACTTGAAGCTTATATTTCAGAAAATAATTTGCAGGATCACGTGCATTTTGAGGGAGTTATGTCTCCGGCTGAAGTGGCTGATAAATTAAAAGCCTGCGATGTGTTGTTAGCTCCCAGTGTTGTCACTTTCAATCACGATCGCGAAAGCGGATTAATAGTTGTAAAGGAGGCTTCTGCCATCGGTCGGCCCGTTATTGGTACTTGGCATGGCGGTATTCACGAAATCATAGACAATAATAAAAGCGGATTTCTGGTTCCTGAACGGAATGCAAGCCTACTGGCTGAACGTATGATTGAGCTCATCGAAAATCCTGAAAAGCGCAGAGAATTTGGGATGGCCGGCCGAAAGAAAATGGAAGACGAGTACGATCTCCTGAAACAAGTAAAGACGCTGGAACTGCATTATGAATCTCTTCTTGACGGGAAATAATGAGCATTGATTCGGAACTAAAGAAGGGCGCTTTTGTGAACTTTATTGGGGTGATCGGCAAAATGGCCGGCCCTGTCTTTTTAGTGGTGGTAAACCGTTTTTACGGTACTGATGTGTTCGGAATTTATATCACCGTAAATATTGCCGTTGAGATTATCATAGCATTCCTAACCTCGGGCTTTAAAGATGGTGCCCTCATTTTTGTTGCCCGCTTTGCCGACGATAAAGGTGAGCAGAAAGATCTCTATAATTCGCTGGCTAATGCATTTGCCTGGAGTATCGGCTTTTCCCTTCTTGTACTCACTGTAGGCTTCTTTTTTGGGAATGATATTCTCGAATTCGCTTACAAAGAGAACTTCAATGAAGGGCTGAGCATCATGTTTCACTTTATGCTATTTGCTATTCCAATGATGGCTTTTGAGCGTGTGGTATTAGCCGCCACACAAGGACTAAAAATCATGAAGTACGATGCCCTCAGCAATGGGTGGTTACGTCCGTTGGCATTATTGGTATTCGCCTCTTTATTTTGGTTCATTCAGCCAAACCTTACCGGGATGGCGCTCGCTTATCTTTCCACTCAAGCCTTGCTATTTTTCGTTTCCTTGTGGATTTATTCGCGTGAACTTAGCTGGCGCAAACTCTTGCATGGGTTTTTTACCTTCAGCATAGACAAAGAGCTGCTCGATTTTGCCATTCCCCAAAATATCAATATGACTTTAAACCGTTTCATTACGGGGATTGATGTGTTGATGCTTCCGGCTTTCGGCTTTAGTCCCACAATTGTTGGTTTTTATGGAGCCGGCTCCATGATTATTCGGGAAGTGAAAGCCATCAAAATGGTTTTCTCAACTGCTTTTGCGCCCTTCATAGTCCGGATGCATAAAGAGAATGCGTTTAAAGAATTATCCCATAATTTCTCTAAAACAGCGGGTTGGATTGCCACGCTTGCCATTCCAGCCTTGCTACTATTGGCCATTTTTAAAAGTGATTTACTGGCCATTATTCATCCTGAATATGGTGGTGATTCCGCGTTCATGTATTTCTTGTTGCCTATTCCCTATTTGTACTGTTCCTTTAGTCTGGCGGGAAATATTGTAGC
>JBDNFJ010000332.1:0-8638 GCA_041689895.1 Gracilimonas sp.
AAGTGGTTTTGAGTCGGGTTTCCAATCACACAAAGCGTGGTGGGAATCTTATTGGCAGCGTTCACATGTGACTATCCCGGACAGTATCCTGGAACATCAGTATTATATGGAAATGTATAAATTTGGGTCAACAGCCCGGCCAGAAGGTCCACCCATTTCTCTTCAGGCGGTTTGGACGGCAGATAATGGAAAGCTTCCCCCCTGGAAAGGAGACTTTCATCATGACCTCAATACGCAATTGAGTTATTGGCCAGCCTATGCCGGGAATTACCTTAATCTGGAGATAGGATTTCTGGATTGGCTTTGGGAGCGACGACCGGAATTTAAGAAATACACGAAGGCTTATTTTAAAACCGGAGGTATGAATGTACCGGGAGTCACTACCCTGGAAGGGGAACCGATGGGTGGCTGGATCCAGTATTCCATGGGTCAGACGGTGGCAGCCTGGCTGGGGCAGCACTTTTACTGGCACTGGAAGTATTCTATGGATCGGGATTTTTTGAAGGAACGAGCTTATCCCTGGATCAGAGATGTCGCTGTGTTTCTGGATGAAATAGCTGTGAAGGACGAAGATGGCGGACGCAAACTCCTCATGAGTTCCAGTCCCGAAATCTATAATAATTCAAGGGAAGCCTGGTTTGCGGAAACAACTAATTTTGATCTGGCTTTGATCCGCTGGACCTATCAGAAGGCTGCTGAACTGGCCGCAGAACTAGGAGAAGATGATGAAGCAGACCGTTGGAAACAGATCTTGTCCGAATGGGGGGATCTGGCTGTGGACCCGGAAACAGGGCTGATGTTTGCCCCCGGATTCCCGTATAACGAGTCACACCGTCATTTTTCCCATCTGATGTCGTATCATCCCCTGGGTTTATTGGATTATTCTCATGGGAAGGAGGAACAGGAAATTATCGATCACACCCTGAGAAATCTGGAGGCACAGGGGACGGACTGGTGGACCGGTTATTCCTTTAGCTGGGCCGGTAATTTATACGCACGGGCATTTGATGGTGAAAACGCGGCTCGGATTTTACGGACCTTTGCAGAATGCTTTTGCCTGCCAAATTCCTTTCATGTCAACGGTGATCAGTGCATGGCTGGTCATTCCAACTTTACCTATCGGCCGTTCACTCTGGAAGGGAATTTTGCTTTTGCGGCTGGTATCCAGGAGATGTTGATCCAGAGCCATACCGGAATCGTGCAGATTTTTCCTGCGATACCGGAGGAATGGCAAGAGGCCTCGTTTGTGGATCTCCGGGCACAGGGTGCTTTTCGGGTATCGGCTGATCGAAAAGACGGGCACACGTTCTCTGTGGAAGTTTATTCGGAGAAAGGGGGGCAGCTGCGGTTGAAGAATCCATTTGGGGAGCGTTCCTTTACGGTGTCGGAAGAATATGTGATGGATGGGGAGGTGATTGTGATCGAGATGAAAGAATCAGAGGCCATGAAGATATTGGCCATATAATTGTTTTCGATTGGTGAGGGTGTTTTTTACTTTAGGAAAGGGACTATAGTGGGTATTGTAAGTACCAAATTTATAGATGTTTTTTGCGGTCCATACTCTTATGCAGTATTCGTGTAATGAAAATTTGATTTTCGTTTAACCGATAATATATTGAATGACTTTTCACAGTGAATATTCTGTAATTATGTAATTCGAAAATGAAGGATCTTCCAATTTTAGGATGGCTTACAATCCTATTCATACCATCATAAATTTCATCTTGATATCTTTCAGCCTGATCGATTCCCCATTCCTGAAATGAATAATGATATATCGTTTCTAAATCCGATAACGCCTTTGGGTTAAGATGAAGTTGAATCTTTTTGTTCATATTTTTCTCGCATCCGTTTTTTAAATTCTTCGTTATCAAATGGTTCGTATGAACCACTTTGTTCGCCTACAATCAGTGCTTCTTCTATGAGTGATCGATAGTGCTTTTCTTCTTCCAGTTTTCTTAGACCATTCCGTATGACCTCACTGACCGAAGCATAGCGGCCACTACTTACCTCTTGCTTCACGAACTCCTCAAAATGATTACCTAAAATGATTGATGTATTCTTTTTCATGACTTTGGATTTGATAGACTAAGATACCATTTTATGGTATAAATAGTATGTCGTTAGAAAAAACAGGGTGATCTTGTAGTGGGCTTATGCACCTCATTGCACCTTTGGATAAATGATGTATGATGAAATTTGATTGTAGATTGTGGACTTTCTTCTTATCTTAACCACATTTAATCGAAGGAAATCATGGGAGCTAATGAAATCAAAAAGAAGATTCAAGATTTGTCAATAACTGAGAAAACGGATGGAATTGATAAATCTATTCGTCTTATTAAAAAGCACGAGCTGCAAGATCAAATGCAATCGGCTGCGGATGTATTGTATGAGGATTACAGTTCATATCCAGGGTCTCACGACCCCGGCTATGAACTGTCGTCCGCAAGCGGACTTTGATCTATCATCCTGCTAATGAACCCTTTTTGGTCTAACACAGACCGAAACCATTTTCTATAGTCTTTTGTCCATTGAACCCTTTCTGGCTAAGTCTTATCCACGCAAAGGAGTTTGTTTGAAAAGAGTTCGTATTTTAGACCATGTTAAAGAAAAGCAGATAACTGAACTTCATAAAAGGAACACAATAGATGACAAACTTTAAAAAAAAAGCCGACCTATATCTGGAGAGTTGCCGACCTGCTCAGAGGGGATTATAAACAGTCGGACTATGGAAAGGTGATTTTGCCGATGACCGTTCTAAGGCGATTAGATTGCGTGCTTGAACCAACGAAGCAAAAGGTACTGAACTATTTGGCCAAAGTGGATTCTCTGAAAGAAAGCACCAAAGATATTGCACTCGATAGAATTGCAGGTTTCAATTTCCATAACAGCAGTCAATACAATTTTGACAAACTGATTGCCGATCCAAACAATGTTGCTGTAAACCTGAGAAATTACATCAACGGTTTTTCAATCAGTGCACGGGAAATTATCGAATATTTCAATTTTGACGATCAGATTGATCGTATGGATGATCCACAATCGGATATACTTTTTAGGGTGGTGAAAGCCTTTCAGGAAATAGATCTGACGAATATGGAATCCATGGACATGGGTTACACTTTTGAAGAACTCATTCGAAAGTTTGCAGAACAATCCAACGAAACGGCGGGAGAACATTTTACACCAAGAGAAGTGATTCGTCTGATGGTCAATGTGCTCTTTATTGAAGATAAAGAGATTCTAACCCAGGAAGGTATCGTGAAAACCCTTTATGACCCGGCTTGCGGAACGGGCGGCATGCTTTCGGTGGGTGAGCAGTATGTGAAGGAACTCAACCCCAAAGCCGAACTCAAAGTATTCGGGCAGGAAATCAATCCTGAATCGTATGCCATCTGTAAATCGGACATGCTGATCAAAGGGCAAAATCCGGGCAACATCAAGTTTGGCAATACCTTTACGGTAGATGGACTGGAGGAAGATAAATTCGATTACATGCTTTCCAATCCACCTTTTGGCGTGGACTGGAAAAAAGCACGGAAAGTCATTAAGGCGGAAGCCGATAGCAAAGGCATGAGCGGGCGATTTGGTGCGGGCTTGCCCAGGATCAACGATGGTTCTTTGCTTTTCCTGCAGCATATGATTTCTAAAATGAAATCATATGGAACACGCATTGGCATTGTGTTCAATGGTTCCCCTTTGTTTACCGGTGCAGCCGGTAGCGGCGAAAGCAATATCCGGCAATGGATTATTGAAAACGACTGGCTGGAAGCCGTGATCGCCTTGCCTGACCAACTGTTTTACAACACAGGCATCAGCACCTACATTTGGGTGGTAACCAACCACAAGAATACCGAACGCAAAGGCAAAGTACAGTTGATTAACGCTACAGGAGCAAAGGACGAAGAGCTGATCAAGGAAAGCAGGTTAGGTTTTAACCCCTTCTGGCAAAAGATGGACAGAAGGCCGGGCAATAAGCGCAAAAAGATTCGTGAAAACGGAAATGAAACTGGCATTGGATTCATCACCCAACTCTACGGCGATTTTGAAGAAAACGAGTTTTGTAAGATCCTGCCCAATGAATTCTTCGGCTATTGGTGGATTTCGGTGGAGCAGCCGCTCAAAGATGTGGATGGCGAAATCGTAAAAGCCAAAGGAAAACCCAAACCCGATACGTCTTTGCGGGATTATGAAAACATCCCATTCCTTTTACAGACGGTGCATGCAACCTCTCCAAACAAGACTGTGTTCCGAAAACAAACTATCGAAGAATACTTTAACACCGAGGTGAAACCGCATTTACCCGAAGCGTGGATTGACGAGAAAAAAACTAAAATTGGCTACGAGATAAACTTCACCAAGTATTTCTACGAGTTTAAGCCCTTGAGACCTCTGGCAGAGATCAAAGCTGATATAATGGCTTTGGAGGAAAAGGTAGTGGATAATGAAATAAAAGTATTGGAAGTATGAGTAAATTCAAAAGAGGTTCAGAATGGAATAAGTGGGACTTACACGTCCATACACCGAAATCAATAATTCAACATTATGGCGGTAATACTGATGAAGCTTGGGAAAAGTATATAACTGATCTTGAAGCATTACCTGATGAATTCAAAGTTTTAGGTATAAACGATTATATTTTTCTTGATGGCTATAAAAAAGTTCTGAAATATAAAGAACAAGGTAGATTACCTAAAATAGACCTTCTTTTACCCATCATTGAACTCAGGGTTAACAGGTTTGGAAATTTATCAAAAAATGATGGTTGGAAGCGTGTAAATCTACACATCATATTTTCCAATAGTTTATCAGTAGAAGAAATAGAAGAACAATTTCTAAGTGCAATACAACATAGTAAGAATATTTCACCTGATATTGAAGGTGTAGACTTTATAGGCGTTGCTTCTAAAGCAAATCTAGAAAAGCTAGGGTATGAGATTAAAAAAACTGCCAATAAAGAAATAAGCGAATCAGATTTAGAGGTTGGGTTTAACAATTTAAATTATGATTATGACTTAGTATACTCAATAGTAAATGGATATTTTAAGGGTAAATGCCTAACGGCTGTCGGCAAATCTGAATGGGAAGCGTTGAGATGGGATGGATCCGCTGCGGAGAAGAAAAATATAATCAATAATGCTTCATTTTCATTTGTTTCTCTTGAAAATCCAGCTATACATCAAAAGCACTGTGAAAAATTTAATGAAGTTGGTGTAAGGAATTTTTTACTCGATTGTAGCGATGCTCATTCCTATTCAGAAAAAAATACAGAGAAAGACAGAATTGGCAATTCTTTTACATGGCTAAAAGCAGATTTAACATTTGAAGGATTAAAACAAGTTGCTAATGATAAAAGTAGAATATTTATAGGTGATACTCCCCCTTTATTAGATAGGAGAAGGAATAGCCCAACAAAATTTATTGATTCACTTTCTATAAAGAAAATAGAAAATTCTGGTTTAACCGAAAAATGGTTCGAAGATTTTCAGTTAGAGTTGAATCCATCAATGGTAGCCATTATTGGGAATAAAGGTCAAGGAAAAAGTGCTATTGCTGATGTAATTGGACTGCTGGGGAACACGCCAAATTATGAAGATTTCTCTTTCTTGGAAAAGAAGAAATTTAGAAAACCAAAACCAAATAGAGCAGAAAGTTTTTCAGGCAATTTAAAATGGTTTGACGGCACAGTTGATTCTAACCTATTAAGTAATAACCCTGATGAAACAACTGTTGAAAAAGTTAAATATCTACCTCAAAGTTTTATCGAAAATCTTTGCAATGAAGACTTAAAGGATTTTGAAGGTGAGCTCAGAAAAGTAATTTTTTCCCATCTTTCGGATTCAGATAAATTAGGTAAAAATAATCTTGATGAACTTATTGAATTCCAGTCAGAAATTATTAATGATAATATTGAAGCAATTAAAGGGAAACTTCAAAATGTCAATAAAAGAATTATTGAACTTGAGAAAAAGGAATCTGACAGTTATAGAAAAGTCATTGAGGATAGAATAAAAGATAAAGACAATGAGCTTAAGGCACACGATGCTTCTAAGCCAACTCCAGTTGAAGCACCAACTGATCATGTTGCGATTGAAAATAATAAAGAAGTAACAAAGCGTATATCTGCCATAAGAGAACAACTCCCTACCTTAAATGATGAAATTGATAATGGTCGAAAATCTCTCGCTAATACAAAAATAGATATAGCAGAAATTGAAAAGATAATTCAATCAATTGGTTCATTTGAAAGACAGTTTGACAATCTACAGGCTGAAATCCAACCCACTCTTGATAAATATTCATTAATTCTTAACGATAGCATTTCTTTAACCATAAATAAAGAACCTCTTGAGAGTTTGCTTAAAACAAAGCAAGACCAATCTATTACTTTAAATCAATCCATCACAAATGAAGGTAAAACAGGATTCATAGATAAAAAAGAAATTCTTAACCGAGAACTACAACAGCTACAGGAAACGCTTGACGAACAATCAAGAGCATATCAAAAGTTTTTAGATGTTAAGAAAGCATGGGAAGAAAAGCAACAATTAATTATTGGCAGTGAGGATAAAGAAGGGTCAATCACCGCATTAAAAAATCAAATATCGTACATCGAAGGGCAGTTGATAATTGATTTAAACAAAGTAAAGGAAAGTCGAAAAAATTTAACGATAGAACTATTTAATAAAAAGGAGGAGATAATTTTGCTTTACAAAAAATTATTTAAACCGATAACCAACTTTATTCAAAATTATGGCGCACTACTTTCAGAGTATAGTATTGAATTGGATGTTGATCTAAAGATTGTCGGTTTGGTTGAGAAGTTTTTCGACCATGTGAGTTTGGGGAGCAAAGGAAGTTTCATTGGAAATCCTACTGGGATAGAAAGACTAAATCAAATAATTGACAATCACGAATTAAAATCTTTGGATGGGATAGTTTCCTTTTTGGATGATATAATTCTAAATCTACAAGCCGACCAAAGAGAAGATCAAAAGCAAGCGAAAAGAGAGATAGCAATACAGTTAAAGAAAGGCTACTCCGTAATAGATTTATATACTTACCTATTTAATTTGGACTATTTAGAACCTGAATACAAATTGAAATTAGGAGAGAAAAATCTTTCAGAACTTTCTCCAGGAGAACGCGGTGCATTGTTGCTTATTTTTTACTTGGCTTTAGATCAGAACGATATTCCTATAGTTATTGACCAACCAGAGGAAAACTTAGACAATCAAAGTGTCTTTAAAATCCTTGTTCAATTTATCAAAAAAGCAAAGGAGAAACGGCAAATTATTATTGTAACGCACAACCCTAATTTAGCAGTGGCTTGTAATGCCGAACAAATTATCCATGTAAGCATGGATAAAGAAGATGGTAATAAAATAAGTTTTGTAAGTGGTTCATTGGAAAATCCTGAAATTAACACCGCTGTGATAAATATTCTGGAAGGTACATATCCAGCATTAAATACCCGAACAAGTACTTATGGTGTAATTCCAAGAACTCTAAAAGAAATGACTGAATGAAAAAATACAATTCATACAAAGATTCCGGTGCTGCATGGATTGGGGAGATTCCTGAACATTGGGAGGTCAGTAGATTTAAATATTCTTACAAATTTGTAAATGAAAAATGTGAATTGGACTTGCCAAAAATAGGATTAGAGCACATAGAAAGCTGGTCAGGGAAGCTTATTGAAAATGACACTGAATTTGAAGGTGATGGTACATACTTTCGTAAAGAAGATATACTTTTTGGGAAATTAAGGCCCTACTTGGCGAAAGTTTACTTGGCAAATTTTAATGGAAAGGCTGTGGGAGATTTTTTTGTTTTTAGACCGGAGTTGCATATTCATCCTGAATATGGTCATATGTTCTTGCTTTCTCGAAATTTTATAGAAATCACCAATGGTTCAACTTATGGCTCCAAAATGCCAAGAGTTTCACCAGACTTTATTTCAAGCTTAGAAACTATAATCCCACCTCTCTCAGAACAAACTGCCATCGCCGCCTACCTCGACCGGAAAACCGCCGAAATAGACGAACTAATAGCTGATAAAAAACGCCTGCTGAAACTTTATGAAGAGGAAAAAACTGCCCTCATTAACCAGACGGTTACAAGAGGTTTAAACCCGGATGTACCCATAAAAGACTCCGGCATTGAATGGCTGGGAAAAATTCCGGAGCATTGGGGGATGAAGAAAATGAAATATGTCATATCGGAGAAATTGAAATATGGAGCCAATGAATCAGCGAATGAAGCGATACGTGAACATCCAAGATATATTAGAATAACTGATTTCGGTAATGATGGCAAATTGAAAGATGATACTTTTAAATCATTACCACCAGAAAAAGCAAATGAATACCTATTAGCGGAAGGAGATATATTATTTGCAAGAAGTGGAGCTACAGTAGGGAAGACGTTTCAGTTTAAAGGAAATAGTGGCGTGGCATGTTTTGCTGGATATCTAATAAAAGCAACTCCTGATGAAAAGATAATGCTTTCTGATTTTTTGTACTTATTCACAAGATCTGGTGCATATGACAGTTGGAAAAGTAGCATTTTTAATCAGGCTACCATTCAAAATATTGGAGCAGACAAGTATAACTTTTTAGAGATTGCGGCACCA
>JBDNFJ010000333.1:0-4724 GCA_041689895.1 Gracilimonas sp.
CTATCCCTTTTACCTATCCCCTTTTTTCTTTTTAATGGATAATTTTTTACTGATTGTACATGAGGCCGGACACACGTTTTTTAGCCTTTTTGGATCCCGGTTTATATACATTTTAGGAGGAACCTTATTTGAGATACTTCTACCATTCGGAATAGCGGTGTATGGCTGGTTTAATCGAAAACGATTGGTAGCACAGCTTTCTCTATTATTGACGAGTTTTGCATGGCTGGAATCATCGGCCTACGCGGCAGATGCCTTGGAACGAAGGATGCCCTTAATCGGCAATCTTCCAAAATCGGCCCACGATTTCTATAACTTGTTTAGCATGAAAGGGGTAATGAACTACCCCGAGGCAGAGCCGTCGGGGTATCAATCTGATTTCAACCTTATTGTTCTTTCCGACCCAGAGGGTCGGGGAATTAAACCACCTTTGATTAAATGATTATATGACCATCGCATGGCTTATGTACAGTATGGGCATTATCACCTTACTGCTATTCTTTTTCTGGCCACTTATTGAACGTAAGAAATATGGCCAGGCAGAAATTGAGTTAGATCTCTAAACACATGTAATTTTCTTGCTTTGGTTCTCAACTTTGAAAGCTTCATTTATTATCTTCATACCTGAATAATCAAATCAACGTGAAATGATCCCAAAGGAACTCCTTAAAAAAATTCGAAAGCTTGAAATTCAAACCAAAGGTGTAGTAAATACACTGTTTGGTGGGGAATATCAGTCGGCATTTAAAGGTCGAGGAATGGAGTTCTCGGAAGTTAGAGCTTATACTTACGGAGACGACATCCGGCAAATAGACTGGAATGTAACCGCACGAACCGGAGATCCCTTTATCAAGGTGTTTGAAGAAGAACGCGAGCAAACACTCATGCTGTGCATCGATATCTCCCAGAGCGGAACATTTGGGAGCCGTAGCCAAAGTAAAATGGAGCTTGCCATTGAGATATGTGCCGTGCTGGCTTTCAGCGCTATTAAAAACAGCGATAAAGTGGGGATGGTGCTATTCAGTGATCACATCGAAAAAGTGGTCCCACCCAAAAAAGGAAGAACTCACGTACTTCGACTCATTCGAGAGTTATACACCACCGAACCCAGCGGGGCAGGAACAGATATTGGCGATGCCCTTTCTTACATCAACCGCCTGCTTGATCGCCGAGCTATTGTCGTTTTGGCTTCCGATTTTCAGGATCGTAATTTTGAGAAGCAGCTACGAATTACGAATCGAAAGCACGATTTGGTGAGTATTATCATCAACGATTATTTAGAGGATGAACTACCCAACATTGGGCTGGTTAAAATACGAGATGCTGAAACAGGCACCGAGCAAATGTTGGATACTTCCAGCAAAAAAGTTCGTAAAGCGTATCGTAAAAGAAGAATAGAACAAAAAGCGGAAATTCTTGATCAGATGCTGAAAATGAAGATTGATGCCGTAGAGGTTCAGACTAATGAATCGTATGTACAGCCCCTGATGAATTTCTTTAAGCGGCGAGGCAGTCGATACTAAGTAAAATCGACTTTAGTTTATTTTGCTGCCGCTGCAATTGTTGATTCAATGTGTGGATCGATAGCATTAAGCTCACTCTGATATACTCTTATCTTTGCTTTAAATGTATCCTTGTGTTCTTTATCCACAGCTTTGGAAGGCGGAAGTTTCACGGTTAGTGGGTTCACCGGCTGCCCAAATTTATAAATCCGATAATCCAGATGAACGCCTGTTACTCGTCCTGTTCTCCCCACATAACCTATCACTTGCCCTTGTTTTACTCGAGCACCGGGTTTAATTCCCTTTGCAAAACCATTGAGGTGAAGGTAAGCCGTTGTATAGGTTCCATTATGCCGAATTTTGATAATATTTCCATTGGCCCCTCTCCTTTGAGATTCAATCACTTCTCCATCTCCCACAGAAAGAACGGGCGTACCCAATGGTGCAGCATAATCTACTCCATAATGTGGCATTCGACGTTTAAGTACCGGATGAAATCGATTTCGTGAAAAATTTGAGCTTACGCGTTGCGAATATTTAAATGGCGCTTTCAGTAATGCTTTCTGTACGCCATTACCTTCCCGATCGTAATAGCCGGCAGTTTTATCCGTCTCAAAATAATAGGCATCAAAAACTTCGCCCTTATTGGTGAATTCTGCGGCTAATATATTTCCTATTCCAAATGGTTTTCCATCCACAAATTCTTCTTCATAAATCACTTTATATGAATCACCGGGATATAGACGAAAAAAATCGATTTGCCAGCCAAAAATTTCACTTAAACGATTGCCCAATAATGTATTATGGCCCTGATCATACAGTGTTTGGTAAAGTGAGGACTCAATAAATCCACCAGCCTCCGTAATTTGTTTAGTCACTTCTTTTCGACCGGTTGTTACGTGAATGGAATGCTCCCAATCAAATATCACATAATCCAATGCGCTGGTTTGGAGAATCAGACGCTGAACATTATCTCCATTTTTATAGGCAATGTAGCGTTGGCCGGGTCTAATCTTATTACTTCTAAAAACCCCATTCGATTCTTTACCCAGCTTATAAATAACCTGTGGAGATACATCCATATCTCTTAATATCACATACAGGCTTTCATTCCTCTTTACTTTGCCTTCTTGTACCTCAACATGATCTCGGTTATATCCATATGCATCGAGCTGGATTTCTTCCTTAATCTCAACCATGTTATTCAAAGAGATTTTTATCTCTGGTATAGGCACATCTCCGCTGCTATTAACCATGAAAATTACACTCACAGAAAAGACCAACATTAGGATACCCATACCCCACTTAAGCCGCATACTATTCATCAAATACCATGTAGATTTTATTAATTCGCAAAAGGATAAGAATTAATGCGCTATTTTCATAAAATGTGTTTTTAGAAGACTTTACAAAGTATGATATTTTGCTGCCTAAAGTGGTCTAAGTGTCTAAAAGCCAAGATATATCAACCTATATGAGGATTTTTTAATATATAAAGATGCAAATATTCCATGAAAAGCAGTTAATCGAAGTCTTCTCCGAATTGTTTTGCAAAACATTTACAACTCCTTGTTATATTATCGAGCTGAAAAGTTTAACTACATATTCCACTTCCTATTTTAATGAAGATTATTTCACCGAGATCTGGCTTTCTTAATTTTTCTGTACTGTTATTGTTGTGCTTTTGGTCCTCCCTAAGTTATGCTCAATCGGTACATAACCGGGTTAACACTGATTCGCTTTCTATAGGTGATACTTTCCAACTCTCGTTAACGCTGCAGCTCGATAAGGAATATCAAAAAGTGGTATTCCCGGATACTAATTCGTTTCCGCCCTCTCTACAACTCATTGATCGCCAACAATTCAAAGTTTCCGAATTTTCAGATAGCCTGATTTATAATCTGCAATATTTTGGGAATGAGGATCTTAATATTTCCCCGCTCCCTATCACCTTGTTTGCCCAAAATGATACGTCAATAATCTACTCTGATCCTTTTGTCCTTTATTTCAAAACTGTGGTGGCTGAAGGCGACACCACACTCAAACCTATGAAACCAAATTTCGATTTCCCTCGCCCATGGTGGCCTTGGGCGCTTTTGGGTATAGCCCTTGCAGGTTTCTTGCTTTGGTGGTTTAAGTTCCGTGAGTCGGATGCGGAAAATGAAGAGGAACCTAAAACCGTGATTGAGCCTTTCTATAATCCACTGGAAGCACTGGAAGAGACGCTGGTGGAACTCAAAAAAGAAACTAACATCGCACAAGACAAGGATTTCAAAACCTTTTATAGTGAGATTGGGGATGCCATCCGAGCATATTTCGATGAATTGTATAATATCCCCGCACTCGAATGTACTTCCAGAGAATTATTTCGATATCTGGACGCCTACGGGGTAGATGATATGTTGGTGGAGAAAACTCGAAACGTGCTGCATGCTGCAGATTTAGTGAAATTCGCAAAATTCACTCCAACCCTCGACGATGCCTGGAAAACCTACGATTATGTGCTGGAGTTCTTAGAAAGAGCAAAATTGGCTGATTCGGCTCGTATCTCTTCATTGAGGGCGAAATACAAGGAGCAATTTATAATTAACACCACACCTCAAGAACAGGAGGAAGCATAATGGAATTTGCAAATCCACAATGGTTCTGGGCATTATTGATTCTTCCTATTTTAATCGGATTATATCTATATCGTTATTTTGCTCATAAGCAAGCTACCCTGTCCTTTTCATCCGTAGAGCTGCTGCAAAATTTACCCGGCAACTGGAAAGTGCATTTGCATTGGTTGCAAGCCTTACTGCTTTGGGGAGGAATTGGGCTTTTGATTGTAGCCCTTGCCCGACCCCAAGAACGGCTGACCACCGTAGAGCGAAATGCAGAAGGAATCGATATTGTGCTGGTGCTGGATATGTCAACCTCCATGCTGGCAGAAGATCTAAAACCAAACCGCTTCGAAGCAGCTCGAAACGTAGCTAAAAACTTTATAGATGGCCGGAATTCAGACCGTATTGGACTCGTTACATTTGCGATGAAAAGCTTTACGGTAGTGCCACCCACGCTCGATTATCGTTTACTAAAGGATCTGATAGATGAACTCGAAATGGGCATGATTGAAGACGGAACGGCTATTGGGATGGGTATTGCCACCGCTGTAAACCGACTCAAAGAATCTAAAGCCAAAAGTAAAGTCATTATTTTACTTACCGATGGAGAGAATAATGC
>JBDNFJ010000334.1:0-14738 GCA_041689895.1 Gracilimonas sp.
ACCGACGAGATGGTTCCGCAATACTTAGAGCACCATAGAAACAAAGATGACGAAGATAATTCAGATTTTATCTTGGAATGAGATGCGGGACTTTCAGTCCCAACTCAAACCCCTGCACTTTCAGTGCAGGGTGGTTTAGTTCACCAAAAGAAATGGTTAAAGGAAAACCTCCTAAAGAAGTATTTGACCCAAATAAAATTTCCCATGAGGAAATTGGAACCGTATCAATAATTAAAGATCAGCTTTGGGATAAGGCAAAATGGAGTGGGGTATCATTTATGATTGACCCACACAATGAATACCCACCAATCATAGCCTTGATTTTCCTAAATCATGAAATGGGCAAAAAGATATTTACCCAATGGCAAAAAGACATTGGTGAAATCGATAAGAATGAGAAAATCCGCATGTCAATTATCAGAGGAATAGATAATAAAAATCCACATGCATATAAGATACAAATAGGAGCAAATCCAATGATATTTCCTGAAGGTAAGCGGTTTGTAACTTATTATTCACGTATTCATAGAATGGACGCTTTAAGCACTAAGAACCTAGATCGGTTTTTAGAATCCTATCATGAAGTAGGCGCATATTATCTTGGGGCTTCATTTGCACCAGAAGGATTTGATGGAAGTCAGCCACTAGAATTTGATAATCAATACCGTATTGGCAAAAAAAGCATTAATATTTGTAATGCATATGAGATTGGGCCAAATGATATAGACGCTGTAGTTATCACTAAAGATGATGAGCCAATTATTCCGCCTAAGCATAAAAATGATGCGCCAATACTAGAGTTGCTAAAAAAAAGAAATGCTGGCTAACAACGGTTTCAACGCGAACTTGGCCGTTATACTGCAAGAAGAGAATTCATGCTTCATCAAACTAAGTTCATCTTTATCCTATTGATAGTTTTGGCAGGCTGTGACCTACACGAAGAGTGTAGTAGCAATACTGTAGTCGTTATGTTCAGCGGGTTCGGTCCGAGGATTGAGGACCCAGTGGAGCTATCAGTTGGTGGTAGTTACACATATGATTTATTAGATGCCGTTTATCTTGCTGTCGAAGAGGGCGGTGGTAGGGCAACCTGTCCACATAAGAACAAACGCCTTCCTCAAATTGATAGTTTAGTAGTAACTTCACTTTCGGTTACAACAGCAGAAGTAGTAGATGGATCTATACTAAATATTGAGGCTATGAATTTAGGTTCTACGTCAGTGACTGTTCATATGAGTGCAACTGTAACTGGAAGAGAAACGGTAACCTATAATCCGACTGTAACAACGACAGTTGTGGTCGAATAGAATAGAGCACTATAACAAGGCGTTTCAAGTCGGACTCGAACAGAGTTCGGGAATTAATAATTAAACCTGATAGGTTTACGCACTTCTAGCATTCATTTGTCTATAAACCTTCCTCTTGTTTCTAAGCTTAGAATTTCGATATTTCTACATCTTCATTCACATCAAAAATAAGTGACTTTATAATATTTAGATGTGTTTATTATTACCCAATCGATCATTCATCATTTTTTAAGGAATAGGCGGCATGAATAGTGTTTGGTGGAAAGAAAGTGTGGTGTATCAAATTTATCCACGTAGCTTTTACGACAGTAATGGCGATGGGATTGGCGATTTGTGTGGTATTATCCAAAAGCTGGATTACTTAACTGAGCTTGGCATTGATGTGGTTTGGCTTTCCCCGGTGTATAAATCCCCAAACATTGATAATGGATACGATATCAGTAACTATCGGGAAATTATGGATGAGTTTGGGAGCATGTCCGATTGGGAAGAGTTACTGAAAGAATTGCACCGACGGAATATAAAATTGGTGATGGATTTAGTGGTTAATCACACTTCTGATGAGCACGAATGGTTCGAGAAATCTAGAGCATCAAAAGATAATCCTTATCGAGATTATTACATCTGGAAACCACCAAAAAATGGTAAAGAGCCTAATAACTGGGTTTCCTTTTTCGGAGGATCAGCTTGGCAGTTTGACGAACAAACGGGTGAATATTATCTCCATCTATTCTCGAAGAAACAGCCTGATTTAAATTGGGAGAATCCTGCTCTTCGCACCGATATTTATGACATGATGCACTGGTGGCTCAAAAAAGGGGTTGATGGTTTTCGGATGGATGTTATTAACATGATTTCTAAAACGCCTGGCTTTCCTGATGCGCCGATGGTAAATAAGGAAACCTATCAATTTGCCGGAAAGCACTTTATAAACGGCCCGCGTCTTTTGAAATTTCTAGCTGAGATGAAACAAGAAGTGCTCTCGAAATACGACATTCTTACGGTCGGCGAAACTCCACTTGTCACTCCCAAAGAAGGCATTGAAATAACGAACGAGAACACAGGAAGTCTCAACATGCTATTTCAGTTTGAACATGTAGATTTAGACGCTGACACTCGTGGAGAAATCCCATCTGAGTCATCAAAAAATTGGAAGCTATCTGACTTAAAACAGATAATGAGCCGTTGGCAAAATGATTTGGAAAATATGGGATGGAATAGCATTTATCTCAATAATCATGACCAACCACGCTCGGTTTCACGTTTTGGCAACGATGAGCTTTATCGCGTTGAATTCGCTAAAATGCTGGCTACGTTCACCCACTTATTGCAGGGCACTCCATATATTTATCAAGGCGAAGAAATCGGAATGACGAATGTAGCTTTCGATTCTATTGAAGATTACAGAGACATCGATACTCTAAATAAATACCAAGATTTAGTTCAGGTTAAAGGTCTGCCACCAGAGCAAGCGCTCGATTTATGTAAGACCAAAAGTCGCGATAATGCCCGAACTCCTATGCAATGGAATGCTACCAAAAATGGTGGGTTTAGTAGCGGGCAGCCTTGGATTAAAGTGAATCCAAATTACGTTCAAATTAATGTTGAACGAGTAAAATCCGACTCAAATTCTATCTTTTATTATTACCAAAAGTTGATTCAGCTCCGCAAAGAATATCCCGTAATTGTTTACGGCACCTATAAACTTATTCTAGAGGAACATCCACAAATCTATGCTTTTACCCGCTCTCTAAACGATGTTACTTTGCTTGTTGTGCTGAATTTTAGCGAATCTGAAGCGGAGTTTGCACTGCCTAAAAACCTTCCATTTAAAAACTCAGAGCTTTTGATCTCTAATTACGATGTACCTTCGAGTCCAGATATTTCGCTTATCAAATTGAACCCTTACGAAGCTTTTGCTTATCGTTTGTTTAATTGACACGCTCCATTTTAAATTTATTTCCAGGAAATGAAATACTTTGCACTGTTCCTCCTGTCCTTACTTTTTGTTCTTGGCTTTAATGTTGCTTCGGAGGAATAAACTCTTTCAATTAGACTAAGACATGCCTAAATATTGTATTTCATGTTTACCTACTTATTCATTACTCTTTAAGCTTATTGTTCATCGATTTTCAACCATTAATTTTTACTTCTCACTCTTCATGCTAAAATTATATTCACTTTTCCTAAAAGCCACTCTGTTATTCGTTGTACTTGCAAGTACTAATCTAATTGCACAAGATGCTACACGTTTTCAAGGTGAGGTTGATGCCTTAAACGCCACGGATTTCAATATCGATAAACAAAAAGAAGTGGTCGTTTTTACGGGTAGTTCTAGTATTAAAATGTGGAAACATGTGCAAGAAGACTTTCCTTACATTAATGGTATAAATACTGGTTTTGGTGGTTCTGCGATGACTGACTTGCAATACTACCTGGACGACTTAGTGCTGCAGTACAATCCCGATAAAGTTTTTATTTACGAAGGTGATAATGACATTGCGGAATCAATTTCGCCAGAAACCGTTATCAATACTACAAAAGAGATAGTAACCGCCATAAAAGCAAAGTTACCGAACACGAAAATATATCTTATCTCGGCTAAGCCAACTATTTTAAGATGGGATCTTGAAGAGGGTTACTTCGCTTTGAACAAACTTTTCGCAGAATATAGTGCCAAAACAGATGGCGTTACTTATGTAGATGTTTGGAATCCAATGCTGAATGAGGAAGGAACTCCAAAAGCAGATATCCTTTTAGATGACAACTTACACATGAACGAAAAAGGTTACGTTATTTGGGCTGATGTTATTGGTAAGTATTTGAAGTGAGGCGCTAGTTTCTTGTACGAGTCTTGGTTTTAAGAATAGAATCTAGGTTAAGAAAAGCTGAGACGATAGTAATCTGAGACATAAGATGTAAGAATTAAGATATAAGAAAGGAATTTAAAGCCTAAAAGCTTTCCCTCCTCCGGGCTAATCCTTACACACATCTTTATAACCCTAGTTAGGTGCCCGGTCAGGCTAGTTCTTTCTGTAGTTTTAAAAGAGTAGCTTTTTTCTCGTTTTTTTTCCTGTAATCTGTTTCGTGCGTTGTTTGTGGGTTGCCACTTTGGTTTCTTTGAAGCTGCTGTTCAACTCATGCTGCTCTTTTAACCATCGTGCTGAATTAGCTAAAAACTTATTGATAGTTTGGACCAGCACATTGACGATGATATTGAACAAGCCTGGTTGGATGAAATCAAACGAAGAAAAGCTGAAATTAAGTCAGGTAAAGTAACGTCGATTTCGGGGCAAGAGGTTCATAAAGAAGCTCGAGTGCTTCTTAACAAATGACATTTCAGTATCATCCTGAAGCCGCCAAAGAGCTAACATGTTCTATTCAATATTATGAAGAAAAATCTGTGGGGCTTGGGGTTGAATTCCTTGATGAAATAGAAAAAGCTATTGCACAGGCTTTAGCTCATCCAAATTAGGGTTCCTTGGTAACGAAACACGATAGAGGGATTTTACTTGTTCAGTTTCCTTTTGAAATAGTTTATGATGTTTCTGAAAGTGTAATCACAATTAATGCTGTAAAGCATTTTAAACGAAAACCGGGTTATTGGAAATCAAGAAAATAATCGTGGGTGTGACAAGCGGATTAACTGTGGATGTGGATGTGCAGAGCCACTAAAGTGCTATTCTTATAATAAACCCCACATCAAGAAAGCATTTTGTGGATGAAGGATATTTCATTATTTTAAATCAAATGAGAAATAATTTTATCATATGATTAAAGAGAAGAGCCTGACAACGGATCATTACGAGAAATTAATTACGATACTTGGGAAAAGATATATACGAACGGAAATTGAGAGTCCTTTTGATTTTATCCAAATTGCTAACAGAGGTATAAAAGCTGTTATCATTAATAATTTCCGAGACTATTTTGAGGTGTCCAAAGAGGATACTGCAAATATGCTAAACATTTCTTCCCCAACTTTATACCGGTGGATTAAGGCAAATAAGGAGTTAGAGAAGAACACTACTATTCAATTATTAGAAGTGACGGATTTATTCCTATACGGCGAAGAAATTTTTGGGAGTAAAAAGAACTTCTTTAAATGGCTTAATTTGCCAAATATTGCATTAGGCGGCTTAGAGCCAAATAGCTTAATTGATTTACCCGGCGGAGTGGCTAAGGTTAGAGATGTATTAGGTCGCATCGAATATGGAATATATAGTTAGATGATTGTTTACAGAATATCTGGTAACAAATACGCTCACGATATTAAGGGGATAGGTGCCGCAATTTATGGCGGAAGATGGAATAAGAAAGGTAGCCCGGCACTTTATACAGGAGAGTCAATAGAAATAGCGCTTTTGGAAATGCTGGTACATACACCACCTATGTTGGCACCAAAGCTTGATTTATTAAAAATTGAGATTCCAGATTCCATTACAGCTATAAAAGCCTCATCATTACCTACTAATTGGAAAGATTATCCTGCCCCAGCTATTTTAGCTGAAATTTCGGAACGGTGGATTGTAGCATCAAAAACAATTGCTTTAAAAGTCCCGAGTTGTATAATTCCAAGTGCGCATAATTTTATAATAAATTGTCGCCATTCCGATTTTGAGAAAAGAGTCAAGATAATAGAGCAAGAAAAATTTATTTTTGATACAAGATTAACATCTTAGTTAATAGATAGCCTCTATACAGTTTCTAAAAGTAGCCTTTAGCATCTCTAAGATAAAAACAGGAAAAGGTGCGATTTACCCGTCATTTTATATGTTTTAACACACCTACACCACCCCGATATAACATCTCTTCAGTTTTGCTGTATATTCGCATTTCATACAAATCTAAATCCTGAACATAATGCGTAAATCATATCTACTAATTTTACTTTTTCTGATACCGAATTTGCTCTGGGCACAAGACCCTGCGGTAATTCAGAATATCAAGCACGAGGGACTGGAAAATTCGCAGGTTATGGATATTGCTTTCCAACTTACCGAAGTGAGTGGTCCGCGTTTAATGGCAAGCCCTGGCTTTTATCGTGCCGCCGATTACAGTGTAAATCAACTTAAAGAATGGGGACTCCAAAATGTAAAGCGTGATCCTTGGGGTGATTTTGGCAAAGGCTGGGAGCTAACTAAATCGTATGTAGCGATGAAAGCTCCTTGGTACAAACCACTTATCGCTTTCCCAAAAGCCTGGACTAAAGGCACCAACGGATATAAAAATGCATCCGTAATATTGGTCAGCGCCCAAGATAGCGCCGAAGTGGTTGATAAGTACAAAGGTAAACTGGCCGGCAAAGTGATTATCATGGATAATCTGATTGATTACACGCTTACTGCAAAAACTGATTTGGTTCGTTATACCGATGCTGAGCTTGATTCAATGCAAAAAGTTCAGCTCACTCCACCTGATACCGCCGCTCAGAGAAGGCGTTACCGTTCTTACTTTTCGGGTGATTGGAGGAAAGCACGGATTATGGCCGCAACGTTGAAAGAAATGGCTGAAGAAGAAGGCGCCGTAGCTATGTTAACCTCTTCTGCCAGAAATCACGATGGTACTGTATTTGTTCAAGGAGGCGGTTCCCACAAAATGGATGCTCCCGAAAACTTCCTGGATATCGCGTTAGCTTTGGAAGATTATAATATGATTATCCGTCTTTTGCGCAACAATACTCCAGTTAACTTGGAAGTGGATGTGGCCACCCGTTTTCTTACGGATGAAGAAAAAGGATACAATGTAATTGGCGAAATTCCGGGAACTGACGAGAAACTGAAAGATGAAGTAATTATGATTGGTGGCCATCTCGATTCGTGGCAAGGCGCTACTGGAGCAACGGATAATGCGGCCGGTTCTGCCGTTATGATGGAAGCCATGCGTATTTTAAAAACTTTGAACATTGCGCCACGCCGTACCATACGAATTGGTCTTTGGAGTGGTGAGGAACAAGGCATTTATGGTTCCAGAGGATATGTAGCCAAAACCTTTGCCGACAGAGCCAATATGAAGTTGAAACCCACGCATGAGAAGTTCGATGTCTATTTTAATCTCGATAACGGCACCGGACGCATCCGAGGAATTTATCTTCAGGAAAATGAAAATGCCCGCGGCGTGATGACAAAATGGATGGATCCTTTCAAAGATCTCGGCGTTAAAGCTATCACCGTTAGCAATACCGGTGGTACCGATCACCTTTCTTTTGATGCTGTAGGATTACCAGGCTTCCAGTTTATTCAAGATGAAGTGGAATATGGTTCGCGCACGCACCACAGTAATATGGACAGCTACGATCATTTAGTACCTGATGACTTGAGGCAAGCTGCAACCATTGTAGCAGGAATGATTTATCAGGCTGCAATGAGTGATTAAAAAGTGCCTCGTAAGCCGCTGCCGGAACCCATACCTGCAGGAAGTCGTCGCTTCTAATGAATTAAAATATTCATAAAATATATGTTTCTAAAAGGCTGCCCGAAATGGCGGCCTTTTTTGTTTCGATAACTGGTATTCAGTATGAAAAATGTTATTAACCTGAATACGGATGGGCTCTTCCTAAAAAAATTAAAGATTATAAAATCATCGATCACGAAGAAGCAAGACAGTCTTTAAAAAAACAGTTTACATAATACCAATGAAATTTTTTTATCCCCGGCTGCCCACCGAAAGAATTAGGAAGTGGCAGCTTATATCTACGGACAATGAGGATGCGGCCAAGCCTTTGATTGAATCCTTTTATGCGCGAAATGAAGACCTCACTAAGTTTGTCATAAATCGAAAAATTCGGTATATCAAAAAAGAAACAACATGTGTGGTTTAAGCGCAGGTTCGTCAGGCATACACTAACCTTAAAACAAAGACTTTACCCGTCATGGAACAGATTAAACTAAAAGTTCATACTAAAACCTGGTTCTTTTCCTTTGTCTTCTTTTTTATCGCTACCAGTGTATTTATTTACTACAAACCTGGAGTTAAAGATCTTCAAATGCTTTTACTGATAGCTTTTACTGTTTCTGTTATTTGTATTGGAGCTATAATCAGTATTTTTTATTTTTCCCAAAAGGAAGTAGTTCTTACTGAAACTGAAATCAAAAAAATTGGATTTTCTTCAAAATCAATCGCCTATAAAGACATTCAAAAAATAAGGGTGGGCTCAGGCGGCTTCAGTATTTATGATAAAGGCAAAAGCCCTATTAACATCACCAGCATGTATTACAACTTTGATGAAGCAAAGGATTTGATCAACCAAAAAATTAAAGAACATGGTGGATTTGAAATAACCGGGTTGAAATTCTTTATTAAAAAATATATTGACCAAGAATAGTTTTACCCCTAACAAAACGCATCAAGATAACAGGCTTCACTATTGGCTGATAGCACCGAGCTTTTAAATAAAATTTCACTAAAAAATAATTTATGGTGATCCGTCGGAGACTTAACCAAAGAGGCCTTTACACCCTACCTCAAGCGCAATAATATAAATTTGTCTAAGTTAACTTAATTGTTAACATTAGCTTCGTAATAGAAATCAAGTTTTATAAAACCCAATCTGATAAAATCCCAATTAAAGAATTCTTGGATTCATTGAGTTCAAAGCATGCTCAAAAGGTCATTTGGGTTCTTGAGTTGGTAGAGAAATTAGATCAGATTCCTGTTCAATATTTTAAAAAACTCAAAAACACTGACGACATTTAGGAAGTCCGAGCAAGGATTGGATCAAACAGTTTTCGTTTGTTGGGTTTTATAGATGATGATGAGTTGGTCATTCTCACGAATGGATTTTCCAAAAAATCACAGAAAACGCCCAAACAGGAGATTGACTTGGCTGAACAACGAAAAGCCGACTACTTATATCAAAAAAAGAGGAAAATAACATGAGTGATCTTCAAGCTTATATCAGTGATCGAAAAAAAAATCCCAATTTTGCAGAGGGATATGAAGAAGGATTTCGAAATTTTAAAATTGGTGTGCTTCTGAAAAATGCCCGAGAAGAAGCGGGGCTTACACAGGATGAGGTAGCCAAACAGCTTAATACAAAAAAGACAGCAGTTTCCCGCATTGAAAATCATGCGGAGGATATTCGCCTATCCACTCTTGAGAAGTATGCCAAAGCTTTTGGAAAGAAACTTAGAGGCGAACTTGTAGATTGAGGGGATAAAACAAGGCGCATCAACTAAGACTTTTACTGGTTTATTAACTTAATATTCCTGACCCATTATGGAGCATATCAAAACACACCAGGTTTTAGATAAAACGCCCTTTAACGCCCTTTATGGATGATTATCGTTAAAGAGAAAATTTAATTACATTTCAACAATGAAAACGCTCACGATAAATATACCCAGCACAGCAAATATAGATGATAAAGAGGCGCGAATGTCTCTGGCATCAAAACTGTATGAAAGAGGTAAATTGACTTTAGGGCAGGCGGCTGAGCTGGCAGGATATTCCAAAGAAACCTTTATGGAGCTTCTTGGTGAATATAATGTAGCGTTCATCAACTATCCGGCAGATGAACTTGATCAAGACGCAGAAAATGCCCAACGTTATAGTCGCTGATACAAGCTGCCTTATACTTTTCTATAAAATTGGAGAGCTTGATCTCCTAAAGAAGCTTTTTGGGAAGCTATATATCACAGAAATTGTCTTGAAAGAATTCAATCAATCTATACCGGATTGGTTTGAAGTGGTAAATCCGTCAACAAGCCTATATAAAGGGTTGGCCAGTTATTTAGATATGGGCGAGGCTACGGCTATTGCGTTGACAAAAGAATATGATCATTCACTTTTAATTATTGATGAAGTGAAAGGCAGAAAAGCAGCCAAAGAGTTGGGTGTCTCAATAACCGGCTCTCTTGGAGTATTAGTCACGGCTAAGCAAAAGGGGTATATACCAGCCTTTAAACCGTTGATTGATAAAATTCAACAAACAAATTTTCGGGCTTCAGAAGAGTTAATTGAACAAGTTCTTCGGAAAACGGATAAGATTTAAATAGAACAGACACCGTTTAAACGCTTAGATTGGTTTACACATCTTAAATTCAAGGAATAGAAATGGAAGAAATTTTTATTAAAGGTGCTCCGAAAGCGATTGGGCCCTATTGTCACGCGATGAAAGTTCACGGTTTACTATTTTGTTCAGGGCAAACTCCTTTAGATCCTGAGACCATGAAAATAGTTGGGGAAACCATTGAAGAGCAAACGCGCCGTGTATTAAATAATCTAACCATTGTTTTGGCAGAGGAAAATTTAACGCTAAAGGATGTAGTTAAGACTAATGTTTATCTAAAAAGCATGGAAGATTTCGACGGAATGAATGGCGTTTATTCAACGATGTTTGATGGCCATAAACCTTCAAGAACAACCATTGCTGTAAAGCAAAATCCATTAGATGCTTTAGTTGAAATTGAGTGTATAGCAGAGTTGAAAACATAAAATGATAGGGGTGGTTTAATCCCTGCTTCTTGGTTTTTTCGCTTTGTATTTAACCAATTTGGAACGCGGGTAACCTGAGGCATAGTTAGCCGAATGGTTGGGGACGAAAGAAAGCTTTCTTAGGTGTACATCCTATCTTGTTTTGAATAGGTAGTATCTCTACTCAAAATAGGGTCGGGTATCAAGGATGAAGGTTTTTCCAAACTTTCTGTGACCGGGCCTAACATCTACATACCCATAATAAAAAGGATAGAGAGAATCGGGGTTGAAGAAATAATCATTCCCAAAATCATGTTTTGATTGTAACGAAATTCCCATCTGCTTTAAAGAGTCGATATCCAGTACGGGATAAAAAGCCCAATTAGCCTGAAGATCTGAAATATTTTCGCTTGTGTACTCGGGAGAAAAATCGGCCAGTAATCTTAAGGCTTTTCGTCCACTATCTACTCCCGTGACAATAACGCTGTCAATTCTACCGGCAGGTGGAAAAGTAGCGCGTTGCCGCTGAGGATCTCTGGGTTTTGTTCCAACTTCAATATTAAAAGGCATTGGCACGGAGTACCGGTTTTTTTTGCCCTTTCTGGTAAGAGTGACCGTGCCTATAACCGTAGCTGAGAAAACCCCTGTTTTTTGACCTACAATAAATATGCTGTTCTCCTGACGGTGTAGCTCCACCTCTCTTGAATCGGCAATAAAACTATCTATGTATGGATAGTCTGCATATTCATCGCATTTATATTCATAGTTCCAATACTCATTAATGTTTAAGTACAACGTATCTCCCAATGCTACATATTGATTGGGTATTTGATGAGTGGTATAGGATCCGGCTTTTTCTGGGAAAGTGAAAAAGCCACATTCAAGTCCAGTATCCAAAAAGCAACCCGATGTGGTAGTTGCGAGAAGTAGTAAAAGCGTAAACCGTAACATAAACCCCCTTTTTATTAATAAATAGAAAAGGAGGGCGTAATAATCAAGTGGGTTTTATAGCGTTCAACCAGCGTAGTCTTTCTGCTTCACAACGGGGTGGCCATAAAAAATGCTTATTTTAATTCCCAGATTCCTGCTGACTTCCCCCTGATTTGTATTTCTTTTGATAGATTTATTTCTTCTCCAGAAAGAACATCTACTCCTGTTTCAAAGCGGTCTAAAATTTCGGAGAAGCGATTTCTATGTAACGTTATGCTTTCTTCATTTCCGTTTAAAACCACCATTATGGTTTGATTTTCATGAACTCGGAAATAAACGTACACGTTGTTTTCGGGGATGAAATGCACCAGCTTGCCCTCGTGAATGCCAATCGCAGTTTTTCGCCATTGGGTGAGCTTAGTGACGTAAGCTAAAATCTCGTTCTCTTTTGGGGTTCGACCACTTTCGGTGAACACACTTCGCGTATCATCGGGCCAGCCACCGGGCATCGTTTGGCGCCCGGCTTCGTCATCACCTCCGCGATCTTCGTGTCCCATCATCAGCTCGGTTCCATAATACACTTGGGGAATTCCGCGTGTGGTCATCAAAAAAGCATACGCCATTTTGAAATAGGCTTCATCTTTTCCCACGCCTCTCCCACAATATTAAAATGTGGATAAGCCGCCAAAACTTCCTTCGCCCATCGTGCCATATATTCCTGATCGGGATACACGTAGGTATCCATGCGAATGCCATCGATGCCGGAGAACTCAATCCACCAAAGGGTGTTTTGGATGAGGTAATCAACCAGCAGCTTATTTTGCTGATTCAAATCAGGCATTTCCTTCACAAACCAGCCATTCACCAATTTGACGGAATCATATTGGGAAGCATGCGGGTCGGAAGCTACCGCTCCTCGGAAATTCGTGGTGCCAATTTTCTCAAAATCATGCAGCCAGTCGGTGGTAGGTAAATCATTCATCCACCAGTGACGATCGCCAATGTGATTGTGAATCATATCCATAATCACTTTCATTCCTTTTTGATGCGTTGCTTCAATCAGCGCTTTGTATTCCGCATTGGTGCCGTAGCGCGGATCTACTTTATATAAGTTAGTGGCGGCGTATCCATGATAAGCGCCATATTCGGGAGCCATATTATTTTCTATAATGGGCGTAAACCAGATGGCCGTCATTCCTAAATCTTTGATGTAATCCAGATGTTGCATCACGCCTGCGATGTCTCCACCCTGCCGGCGCTCGGGATTGGAGCGATCTGCTTTTTCTAACATTCCTTCCGCCGAATCGTTATCGGGATTTCCGTTGGCAAAACGGTCGGGCATCATCAGGTAAATAACATCGGAAGCATCAAAACCCTGATGACGATTCTTTTCGGATTCGCGGGTTTTCAGCTCATAATCAAAACGGATTTTGTTTTTTACCTCCCCAACATTATTTAGAATGATTTCCATCTTTCCGGCTTTGGCTTCTTCCGAAATCTCCAAATAAAGGAAGAGATAATTAGGAGAATCTACGGTAACCTGCCGGATTAACCTCACCCCGGGATAATCTATAGTGGCGTGATATAAACCCAGATTTTCTCCATACAATTGAAGTTGAAGCTTGTCCACCGGCATCTGAACCCACCAAAAAGGAGGATCAATAACCTGAATTGTCTCAGGCACTTGGGCTTGAACGGAGATGCAAATGAATAAGAAAGCAAATGGTAGGCAGCGTAGCTTCGGCATGAGTGTCTGAATTGGATCTTAGTTTAACTTGATTGGTGATTTATTTTACGCGAGGGAATTTGTTTATAGTGTTGCTAAAAAGCATATTAAATCAGTCTCTAAATATGAGATGGCAAGATAAGCTATCAGCAAATGAAACAAATTATTTCAATCCTTTTTAAGGCTTCCTCTCTCCAACAAATAGTAAGCGCCAAACCAAAAGTAGTTAAATGGGTTTTTGCCCTTCCATTCGTGAGCCTGTTCTTTTTATCGGGCTCAGTAAGTGGTCAACAAATCGGCATAAACAGAATTAACCAAATGCCGGATTTTCCTTCTCCTTATGTAATGAGGGATTGGGAAACGGTAACTAAAGAATATGATGCCTTCGTATTTGATGCTAATGCAACGGGCCAATATTTACCTCTATTATTTTTTACAGAAAACACGGTTAACTACCCGAACGATATCAGCTTTGGCTTACATACCGTAGTAGGAACAACCGCTCCAACTTCTGGAGAGGCGATTAATGTGCTGCCGGCGCTTATTGGTGCAACCTTGGTGGGCATTGATAAGAGCGATCAAAATGGGTACGATTGGGTGAAAATGAGTCGGGAGTATTTCAATAATCGTCCGGAAGAAAATGTATATCTCAACCATCCTTCAACTGAAAGCGGGGATGATTGGTGGTATGCTACCATGCCGAATATTTTCTTCTATCAGCTTTATGATTTATATCCGGAAACAAAAGACTACGAATATCAGCTAAAAAGCGTTGCTAACCAGTGGTTAAAGGCCGTTGAGAAAATGGGCGGTAGTGCAACTCCGTGGAAAGTTCCTAAAATGAACTATAGAGGATGGTATTTATCAACCATGAAACCATACACCTCTGGCGTTAAAGAGCCTGAAGCTGCGGGGGCGTTAGCGTGGATTTTATACAATGCGTATAAGGAAACGGAAGATGTAAAATATCGAATGGGCGCTGAATGGGCAATGGAATTTCTAAATAAGTATCCATCCAATCCATCGTACGAACTTCAGCTTATTTATGGCATCTATACGGCGGCAAAAATGAATGCTGAATTGGGTACGGAATATGATGTGGAGAAAATGCTGAATTGGACCTTCAATGTTGGTCCACTGCGTGAATGGGGATCCATGGTAGGGAACTGGGGCGGATTGGATGTTTCGGGTTTAATAGGGGAAGTCAATGAAGTCAATGAAAGTAATGATTATGCATTTTCAATGAATACCTTTCAGCAAGCGGGTGCTTTACTGCCTTTATTGAGGTATGATGATCGTTTCGCGAATGCCCTGGGTAAGTGGATGCTTAACGCCGCAAATGCATCCAGACTTTTTTATAC